>NZ_JAUBPS010000031.1:0-76875 GCF_036700865.1 Microcoleus sp. S13C4 | reverse complement strand
CATTCTCTCCTTAACGGTGGCTCTAGTTTTTCTTGGACCACCGTTCTCATCTTTAGTTAGTCTAAACTACAGTAAATCAAGATTATGGTGTCATCCGCGAGGAACGAAGCAATCCCAAATCTGAGCGATTGCTGCATTTCTATCTGCTGTTTCCTTAAACTTTGATGATTTTTGAGTGCCTTGAAATACTATAGCCAACATCCTAACGCTTTCTCGATCGACTACCTCAACGACTTGCGAGGAGCAATTCTAGCCTCCCCTTATCTAGCAATCAACAACCTCAATCGCGATTTCATTGGCACAAAAGGGTTTTCCGTGGTGTTTCAACGTTCGGAAATCTCCGAAGTAGAACGGCGGTTCCCCTTGTTCAAACCCTATCTAGACCAAGCATTACAGCCTGAATGCAATGCTTTTTACCTCAACCCTTTGTTGCTGGGTGAAGGTTCCCGCGTCGATCCGCATATCGATCGATCTTTGCGATCGTACTGCAAAACTGTGGAACCTCCCGCAGCCGTCAGCGTTTTATACGTGCAAGTACCGCCGAATTTGCAAGGGGGAGAGTTGATACTGCGGCGCAACAAACAGCAAGTCGGGCAGATTAAGCCGCAAGCCAACTCGCTGATCTATTTTCAAGGAGATTTGACTCACTCTGTCAACGCCGTTAAAAGTACCGGAACTCGTTTGAGTTTGGTTTGCGAACAGTATAGTTTGAGCGAAACAGAATTGCAAGATATTCCAGGATTCACAGTGGAATCTAGGGCCGTAAAAGCAAAAATTAAGTAAGGTTTATTCGATCCTGGGTTGGGTCGCTTTCACTTGGGTTTACGGTAAACTTAAGGCTCAATCTAAATGCGGACTTTTGAGCATTTCCATCAACTTCCGCTTCCGACTGTGTACTTGCATCAGTTGAGAACGATAAGCAGACCACTGAAGATTTTGCCCAGTATGTAAATAGGCAGCGCGGGCTTTTTCCAACCACTTAATCGCCAGATTGTACTCGCTTGATTTCCCTTGGTCCATAATCGATGCAGCACGCCGACAAGCATTGGCGATTACCCAATCGGGGCTGTGGCTGATAGCAGCCCCCATTACTCGGTGAATCAGTGCTGAGTCGTAATAACTCAAGCAATCAGCAAGGGCGATCGCATCTTCAATCATTCCCTCATCCAGAAAAATATCAACCTTCGCGTCAGTAAAATTCCAACTTTCCTTACTTTTCAGAGTTGCTAACAAATCTGCTTTCAAAGTTGACCAACTATCTCTTGCTAACTCCTTCACTAAACTATAATCGCTAAAAGATGGTTTGATTTTAAATATCTGGATTCTAGCATTTAAGGCAAGTTCGTCTTCGCCCAACTCAACAGCCAACTCACTCATCGATGTTGCCAGTTGGTAATGGCAATGACCTGACAAATTTAACCCAGCTTGGCAAATTTCCAGAGCTTGTTCTAAGGCTCCCTGTTGCTTTAAAGTTTGAACGAGAGCCAAAGCATCTTCCGCTGATTGCATCTGGGTAGCAGCAGCTTCCACTGCTTCTTCTACTCTCCCCAAACGAGTTAACATCGTCAAGTATTGTTGAGTACAACCTTCTGCTTGGGCTAAGTATAAGTATTCTTGATCGCGTTCCTGGCGATCGAGGATTTGCAAGCGAATCAATGCTAAGTCGTGAGCACAGTCTGGTGCGTCACCAGCCCAAACTCCTGACCCAGTAATGTTTCCTTCAAGTACCTGTTGGAGTAGGGGGTCATCCCAACCTTGGCGTAAAGCTTCCAAGCTCATGCTGAAATCACAATCCCATTCATCTTGCCAAGCTTCTAACATCACCTGGAGATCGATCTCTTCTTCAGCAGTTAGTTGAGCCGTCAAAATGGCTTCTGTCCAAGCTTCATTCAAAGCGTTAGCTATCTCAGAATTGTCAGCGCCAAACTCTTCTACATCATCCCAATCTTCAACGCAGGCTGTGGTGATGGCTTCTAAAATTACTAAGGCGTTGTTGCCATCCCCCTGTTCGCTGAATTCCTGGGCTCGCTGAATTACATCTAAAAGTTCTTCTGTAATTGGGTCTTCCTCCCATCCATCCTCCAAATACCTCACAGCCTCTCGCAAAATTCGTCGTACTTGGTGTCGAAAAGGAGCAGGATCTATAGAGGTGTGGCGCGGTGCTTTGGTAGGTTGGTTTGAAGGTGCAGGAATAGCACTTAAGTTAATGTATTGTTCGATCGCATCAATGAGTGATGGTTCTTTTTTCACTAAATGCTGTATTAATTGCTGGGTTTGTACATCGTTGAGGCGATCGAGCAATTGTTCCAGTGTCGGGCCCTGCTCAATTATTTCTGGTTGCCCTAGACACAATAACAACGTCGCCACAATGTGTTTACACCACCCATCGTTATCGTAAGCACAAGTGCAGAATAATGTAGATCCTAATCCGGCATCATCAAAGGGCAGGGTAACACGGTAGGGTTCTACTTCGGAACCCTGCACTACTGCTTGCACCATATTGCCACGCCGGACTGCGCTAATAACATTGCCAGCTAAATAGTAAGCTTCACCCCGCTTGAGAGATTGGGCAGAGGTGTGAAGCTTGATCGTTGTTTCACTGAGTTTGGGAATGGGCATGAGACTATGCCTCAGCAGTTAAAGGATTAGACTCGATTTTACCTGATAAATACACTTGCTCTACAATTTAATTGCGTTCCGATTTGAGGTTTCCATAAATTTCAAAAATCTGTAAAAAAACCCGGTTTCTCCACACCCGTGCCTAAGTGCTGTCTCTGTCTAACTACTAAAATCGGAATATAGCAGAAGGAAGAAGGAAGAAGGAAGAAGGAAGAAGCAGTAAGAGCAATGGTTTCAGCGATTAAGAATGTCCTCACCGTCTTAGCGGTTGCTATAATAGCCAAACTTTTGATGAGTAACAGCCCATACAGCTAGTTTAGTGGGACAACCTCAGCTTAAGATTCCGACAAACAGCGAACAACGTCAAAGATGAAAATAGAACGATACAAAACATTTTCGCTCGACGCAGGGTGTCATGGAGTCGAAGTTGCAGGTTTGGTAAAATGCCAGAGGCGATCGACTTACCAATAAAAACCGCCAGATTAATTTAAACTGATTAAAAATTAGGCTGCGAAAATCCGATGATCCACAAGAAGAACCGCAAAAAGTTACCCTTATTAGCAGCGTTCTTAGTCTCGCAATTTATCCCTTGGTTCCTGAGTGCGATCGCGCTATTTCTCAGTCTCTGGGTCATCGTACCAGCACCCACGATGTTCCTGTACCCTTTGGCGGTGGGAGCACCAGAAATTAGTCCTTGGTTGGTCGGTATAAATACGATCGCCCTTCTGCTGAACCTGCTCCGACGCCATCAAGGCAAAGTCTACATTATTTTACTGATTTGTAACCTGTTCGCCCTCATCCTGAGCCTGCTTCCCCTGATTCAGTTCCCAACAGCCAATGCAGCGATAGCTACCCAAATGCAAGCAGTTTTAGGGGAAAACTATTTAGCAGCCGTTCCTCAAGCCGATCGCGCGCAGCTACGCCCTCAACCGTTTATCCTCGCAGATGCGTTCCGAGGAATTCCCCTCAGAAAGGTTAGGATCGATCGGGCTATTGGATTTGCCAACCCTGACGGAGTTTCACTACAACTAAACGTTTATCGGCCGATGCAAATTGGCAAATATCCGGCGATTATCACACTCTACGGGGGAGCTTGGCAGAGAGGCAATCCCGATTACAATGAGGAATTCAGCCGCTATATCGCCGCTCAAGGCTATTGTGTTGTCGCAATTGATTACCGCCACGCTCCCAAGTATCGATTTCCTGCTCAGCTTGAGGACGTACAAGCCGCTCTTTCCTATATCAAAACTCATGCTGGTGATTGGGAAATCGATCTCGATCGAATTGCTTTGATGGGAAGGTCTGCAGGTGCCCATTTAGCAATGCTAACTGCTTATGATTCAAGTGTGCTTCCAGTTCGAGCCGTGGTCAACTATTACGGGCCAAATGACCTGATTCGGGGATACAATGACCCACCTTTTCCTGATGCCATAAATGTTCGAGCCGTCTTGCGTGCCTTTCTGGGAGGAACCCCAGACGAACTCAATGAGCTTTACCGTCGGGCTTCTCCCATAAATTATATTAAACCGAATCTTCCCCCTTCTCTACTGGTTTATGCAGGTCGCGACCATATCGTTCAGCCCAAGTTTGGTCGATCGCTCTACCAACGATTACGAGCCACGGGCGATCGGGCTATTTTGCTCGAAATTCCTTGGGCTGAACACGCATTTGATGCTGTTTTTAATGGCCCGAGCAATCAACTGGCTTTGTACTACACAGAACGCTTTTTGGCTCATGCTCTGAAGTCTTCGGATTACCAACCAATTAAATAAAAGTTTAAATACTCATTTTTACTTAAATAAAGGCGTCTCAAACTGCCTAAAATATGGCTGTAACTCTCTTCATTTTATATCCCTAGAAATCCCCATTACTGCGCTGGGAAAGTTTTGTGGCGGTGCTAAATAAAAGCTTACCCCCCCAGCGGTGCGGCAACCACGGGGGAATTGCCCCTACAAATTTCATACCAGAATTCAGCAACGCCAAAGTGAGATCCTTTTCTTGGTACACTATATATAGTATCCCTCGATAATTCCTGTAAATGTACGATCGCCCTCAGTTTCAGCGCCCCGCGTCCTGTTACACTGAAATCCTGCGGTTGTGTGCGATCGGTGCGATCGATCTTTCTGAAAAAAAACTAAAATTCTGTAGCCTGCGATACATTTATTTGGTTAATGATTGTTTAAACTCTCCAAGTGTAGATTGTGTACTCTCCATAATTCTCCAAAACCCCTAAACGAGTGCGTTGTTTGCTGGACTGCGATTTATCGATCGTCGAACCGTTAAAAACCATAAGTAGTTTTGACCTGAATTCATCGGAATTGATTCGCACAAAATTTTTGAGCTGACCAGGGTAAAGATTAGTTACTAAATTTGTGCAGTGCAGACATCTATAATGTTGACTCAAGTTTGTACAGGCTCTTGCCATCTATCTTCTTGCTAATAACCGCAATCCAACCGCATCTCACACAGGATTGTCACACCCGATGGAGGGCGAAGTCATTGCGCCTCGCTCCTCCAATCTTTTAGAGTCTGCCAAAAAGGCATTCTCCCAAAAGTTAGCTTTGACAAAAAATCTTGGGTAAATCCAACATATTCGTCAATCGTTAGACTTTTGCTAACATCTATTTTTTATCAACAACTCGTCCTGCAATCCCAATAAAAATAACCATGAGTGGAAACCAATCGCGCGTTCAAGCAATTTCTCAAATCGTCAACCGCAAACAGATGCCTGCCCAGCCTCCCAAGCGGTTAGAAGATATGTGGGCAACAGACGTTTTTAGTCTGAGCAAGATGCAAGAAAGTCTGCCCAAAAGCATTTTCAAATCAGTAAAAAACACCGTTCAAACCGGCCAAAAACTCGATGATTCCGTAGCGGATGTAGTTGCAGCAGCAATGAAAGATTGGGCTATTTCCAAAGGAGCCCTGTATTACGCCCACGTATTTTACCCGCTAACCAACAGCACCGCCGAAAAACACGATGCTTTCATCTCAGTGCAAGGCGACGGCTCCGTCATCTCAGAATTTGCAGGCAAAGTTCTAGTACAAGGCGAACCGGATGGCTCCTCATTCCCCAACGGCGGCATCCGTTCCACCGCCGCCGCTCGCGGATATACAGCCTGGGATGTCACCAGCCCTGCTTATGTCATGGAAACCGACAATGGAATGACCTTGTGCATTCCCACTGTTTTCATCTCCTGGACAGGTGAAGCCTTAGACAAGAAAACGCCACTTTTGCGTTCCATTGCGGCAATGAACAAAGCAGCAACCCGAGTGTTAAAGCTATTAGGAAATACCGAAGTTGCTCCGGTCAATTCCAGTTGCGGTTCCGAACAAGAATACTTCCTGGTAGATGCCAATTTCACCAACAGCCGCCCCGATTTACTGCTAGCAGGTCGTACCCTTTTCGGCAAACCTCCTGCGAAAGGTCAGCAATTTGACGACCACTATTTTGGAGCGATTCCAGAGCGCGTTCAAGTCTTCATGCAGGAAGTAGAAGAAAGAATGTACCGGCTGGGAATTCCTGCCAAAACCCGCCACAACGAAGTAGCTCCCGGTCAGTTTGAAATTGCACCAGTTTTTGAAGCTGCAAACGTCGCCAGCGACCACCAACAATTAACCATGACAATTCTCCGCAACACTGCGAAGAAACACGGTTTTATGTGTTTGCTGCACGAGAAGCCTTTCGCTGGCATTAACGGTTCCGGCAAACACGTCAACTGGTCGGTTGGCAATGCCACCCAAGGAAACTTATTAGACCCCGGCGATACACCGCACTCGAACGTGCAATTTCTAGTTTTCTGCGGCGCTGTGATTCGCGGAGTTCACAAATACGGGCCGCTGTTGCGCGCGGTAGTTGCTACTGCCAGCAACGACCACAGATTGGGTGCAAATGAGGCTCCGCCAGCAATTATCTCTGTCTATTTGGGTTCGCAATTAGAAGATATCTTCGGGCAAATTAGCCGGGGAGAAGTTAAGGACTCTCAAGGTCGGGGAATTATGAATTTAGGTGTAGAAACGCTGCCTACTTTCACGAAGGATGCTGGAGACAGAAACCGGACTTCGCCCTTTGCCTTTACTGGAAACCGATTTGAATTTCGTGCAGTAGGTTCCGGTCAGTCTGTTTCTGGGCCGCTGGTGGCGATGAATACAATTCTTGCAGATTCTTTGGACTGGATTGCTAACAAATTAGAAAGCGATTTGGCTAACGGAACTGAACTGAATGCTGCCATCCAAACACTTCTCAAAGAAGTGATGGACGAGCACGGTGCGGTTGTATTTGGTGGCAACGGCTATTCGGAAGAATGGCACAAAATGGCTGTTGAGGAACGGGGTTTAGCTAACTTGCGGACTACGGCAGATGCTTTGCCCGTGTTGAAGGAAGGATACATTGAAGACTTGTTTGAAAAGACAGGTGTTCTGACTCCCGTTGAATTGGAAAGCCGTTACGATGTTTATGCAGAGCAGTATTTGCTGGCAATTGAAGTCGAAGCAAAACTGGTAATAAGCATGGCAAAAACCATTATTTACCCCGCTGCGGTGAGGTATTTAGCTGAACTTTCCGGCACGATTTCTAAATTGAAAGAGATTGGGATTGAACTGGAAAAGGAAAGTGCCGAAAAAGTAGCGATGTTGGTTAAGTCAATGATTGATACTGCGAGCAAATTGAGTGCTGCTTTGAGCAAGCACGATTTTGCTTCGACAGAAGATCATATGCAGTATGCTTCGCAAACAATTCGTCCTTTGATGGATGAGGTTCGCAAGTATGCAGATGCTCTGGAAGGTGAAGTGGCTGATGATTTGTGGCCGCTGCCTACTTATCAAGAAATGCTGTTTGTTAAGTAATCGCGAATTCGGTTAATTGCAGGTTAGAGTTGTAAGGACACGGCAGTGCCGTGTCCTTACTTTTTTTTGAGATTAAATGAGTGTTAGGCTGAATCTGTCAAAGGCATTAAATACTAACGAGAGTAAGAGTTGTGAAGCTTGTTGAGATACCCTTCAACAAATTTATCGGCGTAAAAAAAGTAATATTGCTGCGAAAAGCTATTATGCGAATTCAATCTCTCTTGAAACAGATGACTCTGGCGGCTCTAGCTCTGGTTTTTGCGATAAGTTGCACTCGATCGACTCCGAACGTAAACTCTTCCCCTGAAGCAAGCACCTCTAGCAGCTTTAGAGTGGCAATGGTCACCATAGGACCTAAAGATAACCACAGTTGGGCTCAATCCTGCTTTGAAGGATTGAATCTAATCAAAAATAAATTTAATGCTCAGGTAGACTTTACTGACAAAATTGACGGTGAACATAGTGAAGCTGCCATTCGCAAATATGCCCAGTCAGGCTATGACCTGGTAATGGCCGCCAGTGGTGCCTATATCAAAGCTGCCGAAAAGGTCGCTAAAGAATTCCCGCGAACGAAATTTGCCCTGGTTACAACATATCCAGGGAATAACAGAAATTTGGGGGCTGTTGCCTTTCGATCTGGTGAGGTGGGATACCTCACAGGTGCTTTGGCTGCCATGAAGACCAAAAGCAATAAAGTTGGCTATATTGTGGGTGCACCTTATCCGGTTTACAAAGAAGAAGAAGCCTTGTTTAGGCGGGGAGTGAAGGCAACGAATTCCTCTGTTCAAGCCTCGACTGCTTTTCTCAACACTTGGAGTGATACGGACAAAGCCACCAAAGTTGCAACGGATATGGTGGCCTCTGGAGTAGATGTTTTGGCAATCAACGCGGATGAGGCAGGGTTAGCCGCGCTAAAAGCCGTTACGCAAAAGCCAGGAGTCCTTGTGATTGGTTGGTCAAAGGATCAGTACAAACTGGCTCCCGGCAAAGTCCTAACTAGCGTTCTGGAGGACATTCCTAATCTGGTGCTAAATGCGGCCGTGTTAACCCAGCAAGGTCGGTGGGAAGGAAAACTTTATAAGTTTGGGCTCAAGGAAAAAATCTACGACTTTGCCCCTTTCCGTGGTAGTCTCACGTCTCAGGAAGAGGAGACTTTCAAGATTATCCGAGAAGCTGTGACGACTGGCAAAATCGATGTTTCTCCTTAGTGCACCGATTAATTGATTTACTAATATTGATCCTAAGTCCGATGCAAAATCAACGCAACGAGCGCGTTCTGCCGATCGCCAGAAGCTCCCGTTCTCATCCCTGGCAACGCTTCTTTTCTATTGCACATCAGCTCCGGTATGGTTTGATATTTTTGGTTCTTCTGAGCTTACTGCCCACAGGTGGCTTGCTGATCTACCTCAGCTTTCAGGCGCAGATCCAGCAATCGCGATCGCTCCAACAAGAGCGCAGCCATACAGCAGGAGGGCAGATTGATAATTATTTAGATGACTTGAAACGAAAACTGAGCTATTTAGCTAGGGTTAAAGGACTCACAAACTTTCAACCTCAAGCGCAGCAGAGCCTGTTGGAAGGATTGATTCGTCATAATGATGCTTATGAAGCTGTTGCCATTTTGAACCGGAAGGGACAAGTTGTCGCGTCAGTTTCACCCTACGAACCGGTCAAGTTAGAAAATCCAGCCAATTCGCCACTGTTTATTCGTGCCTTCAAACAACAGGAAGATTATGTCAGTCCTGTAGAAATTAATCCTAAAACTCACCAACCAACCACCATTCTGGCGGTTCCGATTCGGAATGAGCGAGATGAGGTGGATGGGGTGCTATTAGCACAGGTAAATCTCAACTTTCTCTGGTTTGTTGTTTCCCAAACGCAGGTTGGCAAGACGGGTTATGTCTATGTAGTCGATGAGCGTAATTTTCTCATTGCTCAAAAGGGTAGTCACCCAGAAACCTTTCAGCTTCAAGATATTTCTAAGCGCCCCTTATTTCAATTTTTGAAAGCCTCCGAAGATACTAAGCGCCTTAACGTTTATCAAGGTCTAAACCAGGTAGAAGTATTGGGAGCCAGTGCCTTAGTTCGGAGCGTGAATTGGAATGTGGTTGTAGAACTGCCAACGGCTGAGGCTTATGCTCCCGTTTACCAAATGCTTTCAATTATGGGAGCCTCATTGGCGGTGGTGACGATCGTCGCTGTTGGCATTGGGTATCTATTTATTCGGCAAATTGTGGTGCCGCTACAGCGCTTAACCACGGCAGCTACTCAACTCAGTGGAGGGCAATTAGATACACGGGTCAACATCGACAGCCAAAACGAACTGGGGACATTGGCGATCGCATTTAACAATATGGCGACTCAGTTAGAGGAACTGATTACAGCAGTTGAAGTGGAAGGCAATTTTGTTTCAGCCATTCTTGAAATTGCAGGTGCCTTGGTAGTTGTGCTCGACCCGCAGGGACAAATCGTTCGCTTTAACCGGGCTTGCGAACAAATGACTCATTACTCGTTTAATGAAGTGAAAGGGCGCTACATTTGGGACTTGTTCCAGAACTCAGACTTAGTTGGACAAGCCAAAACTACTTTTGAGTCTTTACAATCTGGTAATTTTCCCCAGCAGTATGAAGGCAGTTTGATGACCAAAGATCAACAACTCAGACGGATTGCCTGGTCAGATACTGCTTTACTGGATAATAAAGGTGAAATTGAGTACATCATCAAAACAGGGATTGACATTACTCAACGGAAACAGGTAGAAGAAGAACTCAAAGCGTCGGAACAGCGGTTATCTTTTCTATTCCGCCAAAGTGCACTGGCAGTTGTGGAATGGGATTTAAACTTTAAAGTCACGGCCTGGAATCCAGCGGCCGAGCAGATTTTTGGTTACACGGCTACAGAGGCGATGGGACACCATGCCGCAGAATTAATTGTGCCTGCGTCTGCCAGAAAGATAGTCGATCAAGTTATGAACCAGTTGTTGAGTCAGGTTGGAGGAATCTACAGTGTCAACGAAAATATTACGAAAAACGGCCAAACCATTATTTGCGAATGGTTCAATACGCCTTTAGTAGGGGAGGCTGGAAAGATTGTTGGAGTTGCATCCTTGACACTGGATATTACTGAGCGCACGCAAGCCGAAGCTGCGTTAAGGCAAGCAAAAGAGGAAGCTGAGGTTGCACTCAAAACCTTGCAGCAAACTCAGGCACAACTCCTTCAGGCAGAGAAAATGTCAGGTTTAGGGCAACTGGTTGCTGGTGTTGCTCACGAAATTAATAATCCAGTTAACTTTATATATGGCAACCTGAGCCATACTGCCGACTACACGCAAAATTTACTAAAGTTGATTCAGCTTTACCAGCAAACCTATCCAACTAATCCCCAAATTCAGGAAAAAATTGAAGAGTTCGATCTGGACTACATTAGTGAAGATTTGCCCAAAATGCTGACTTCAATGAAGGTAGGAGCCGATCGCATTCGTCAAATTGTCCTGTCGCTACGAAACTTCTCGCGGCTGGATGAGGCAGAGATGAAGCCAGTTGATATCCATGAGGGAATTGACAGCACATTGATGATTTTGCAAAATAGACTGAAGGCAAAACCGGATCATCCTGCTATTGAAATTGTCAAAGACTACGGCGACTTACCGCGGGTAGAGTGCTATGCCGGACAGTTGAACCAAGTCTTTATGAATATTCTGGCAAATGCGATCGATGCTTTAGAAAACTACGACAATCAGCCTTATACAAAAGACATCCCAAAAAATCCCAGTCGCATCACTATTCGGACGAAGCTAGTCACAAACGAAACTCAGCCCGGTTATTCAAAAAATGTAGTAATTCAAGTTCAAGATAATGGGCCTGGGATGACGGAAACTGTTATACAACAGGTGTTCAATCCCTTCTTCACCACGAAACCAACGGGTAAAGGAACTGGATTAGGGCTATCCATCAGCTATCAAATTGTAGTTGATAAGCACGGTGGCTTCATCCAGTGCTTCTCTCAACCCCATCAAGGAACAGAGTTCCGAATTGAAATTCCTGTTTTGCAAAGCGGTGCTCTAGCAGTTGTTGGTAAATAACTGCGATCGCATTTCTCTATATATAGCGTTTATTAAGTAGCTTGGAAACTGTTATATCGCGTCTGAATGATTTGTGTAAATAAAAGAAAAGTGGTCAGCTCAAATTCAAGAAAAAAAGGGGGTAGACAAGTAGTTAATGCTAGCAGCGGGCGCTCTGACTCTCCACAGCAGGCTTTAAGAAGTCGGGGATTTAACATAAGATTAGATCGACATACTTAAAACTACATAAATGGCAGTCCCGCGTCTCGAACAATTTAGAGGTTGTCTGATCGGTCAGTGTCTCGGCGACGCTATAGGCTGTAGAGTAGAAGGCTATCCTCCCGAAGTTTGCCAAAACTTTGTTAGCTACGAAGTTAGACTCAAAAAAATCAAAGATCGCGATCGCTTCGGCTTTCCTTTTGGTCAATACACCGACGACTCCCAACTCGCCCGCGAACTCCTCCAAAGCTACGTCGCTTGTGGCGAATTCGACCCCAGCGACTACGCCACCCGTATTGCTGACATTTTCGCTCAACAGCGCATTGTCGGGCGCGGTCGATCGACCGAAGAAGCTGCAAACCGCCTAATTCGGGGCGTTGCTTGGCAAGAAGCTGGTACTCCTGCTCCCAGTGCTGGTAATGGCAGTGCTATGAGGGCTGGGCCGATCGGCTTAATATTCTACGATGACCCGTCCCAGCTCGTACAAGCTGCTTGCGATCAAGGGCGCATCACCCATCAAGATTCGCGGTGTTCTGCGGGGGCTGTGGCGATCGCCGGGGCTGTGGCGATCGCCCTTCAATCTGACATGATGATTGAAACTGAGCCATTTCTCGGTCAATTGAGCGAATGGGTAGCAGAAGTTGATTCTTCCTTTGCCGCTTTGCTCAAAGATTTGATTGATTGGGTCAAATTGCCCCCAGAAGAAGCCGTAGAGTTGATTTCTAGAGCTGGACTCCCGTTAAACTACGATCGCTCTTGGCAAGGAATTTCCCCTTTTGTAGTTGGTAGCGTCTTGTGGAGTTTATATGCGTTTTTGAGAACGCCTCAAGATTACTGGGAAACTCTCTGCACTAGCATCGCCGTCGGTGGCGATGTGGATACCACCGCAGCAATGGCTTGTGCCATCAGCGGGGCATTTCTGGGCCAAGAAGCAATCCCGAATCAACTAGCGGAACTTTTGAACGATCAAGGTACTTGGGGCCTGGGGGAACTAATTAAACTCGCTGACAACTGTTATCAGTTGAAAGTCAAGCTGTAGCCGCTTATCACAACTTAAAACTTATTCTTACGGCTAAATAAATTTGGACGATCGACATTTGTTTCTAAATCAGTCGATCGTCCAGACTCAAATTCCCTCAATCATATCGTTTCCGGTTGGATGGGAAGGATTAAACCGCAGAGTACGCAGAGGAAGAGAACAGAGAGATGAATAATTCCGATGCTAACGGATTTGATATCAAACACTTTTCTCGCTAGAAAGTTCCCCAGTAGCAGGAGGCACTACCGTATCGCCAAAGGCAATCCGCAGAAAAGGCGGAGCCAAAAAAGTCGTCAGAATCACCATGATAATAATCGAGACTTCTAACGGTTTATCCAAAACCCCACTCGCCGAACCGATGCCGGCAAACACTAACCCGACTTCGCCCCGAGGAATCATCCCCACTCCGATCGCCAATCGATTAATTCCCGGCTGACCAAACACCACCCAACCTGTTACGATCTTGCCCAAAATAGCAACGACAATCAAGAAAGTGGCAATCAAAAGTCCCGCCCGATTATCGGGTACTGTTGGGTTCAAGACCCCCAAATCGGCCCGTGCCCCCACCGTTACAAAGAAGATTGGCACAAATAAATCGGCGATGGGTTTCACCAATTCATCCAAGTCATTGCGCGCATCGCTTTCATCCAGAACCAAGCCCGCAGCAAAAGCACCCAAAATCGCTTCGAGATGAATTGCGTTGCCCAGAAAAGCCATGAAGTAAGCAAAAATAAATGCCGGGATGATAATATTGCCGCGAGTTTTGAGTTGACCCACCACCGCCGAGAAGGTTTTGTCGAAGACACCGCCCAACAGAATCGAACCTAGCAGAAAAACAGTTGCACTGACAATCAAATAGATGACATTAACAACATCAATCTCACCGGTTTTGGCTAAACTGGCGACAACAGCCAGGACAATAATTCCCAACACATCATCAATCACCGCCGCACCGACAATAATTTGACCTTCTTTAGAGTTCAGTTGCCCTAAATCAGCCAACACTTTAGATGTAATTCCAATGCTGGTTGCCGTCAAAGCTGCCCCCGCAAAAATTGCTGGAATTGCCGCCGTGTGGAAAATTATCATCAAGCCCGCAGTACCAGCGGCAAAGGGAACTGCCACACCTACGCAGGCGACAACGGTAGCTTGAATTCCGACTTGCTTGAGTTGTTTGAGATCCGACTCTAAGCCAATTTCAAACAGCAGAATAATCACGCCTAATTCAGCTAGCACTGCAATGATTTCACTCTGCGATTCAAAGATACTGGTGAGGGTGGCAGGAGACAGATGATTAATCGATTGCAGAACTGTCATAATCCCGGAGTCTGATGCTGACAGCCCGCTTCCGGGAAAAACGATCAAGTGTAAAGCAGATACGCCAACAATTACCCCTGCTACAAGTTCACCCAAAACCGGAGGAAAATCAAATTTTAGAGCCACTTCCGCGCCGATTTTACTGGCGATATAAATCACTACCAAACTGAGCAAAACTCCGCTGAGGACGATCGGCGAATTTTCAGCCTCGACTGTTGCTAACAAAGGTATGGGAGCAAGTAGGGATGCCATCCCAGAACTTAAAGCTGTAATTGTAGGGTTCAAAAACATGGGTAGGATGATGGTAAGAAAGACGATTCTACGCTGACTGTTGGCTGTTGACTGTTGACTGTTGACTGTGAGTCGGAAAATGATAACTGTTACATATTGGGTAGCCAGTTAACTCGACATGACTATCAAGCAAAGCTTGAAGAACCCAAATCTGGCGGTACATCCTGCCACCGCCCTTGTCCGACTGCTTGAATTGCTTCTTTTAGCAAGATATCGCCGGTATAAATTGCCCTACCGACGATCGCACTTTTGACACCAATTGGTTCCAAAGCCAACAAACTCAACAAATCTGCGATCGAACTAACTCCACCGGAAGCAATCACCGGAATCGAAATAGCGTTAGCAATTTCGCGCAAAGATTCCAAATTCGGCCCTTCCATAGTACCGTCGCGGTGAATGTCGGTGTAAATAATTTCAGCAGCGCCTAACTCGGCCATTTTTTGCGCCAATTCTGTTGCTAAAACTTCCGAAGTTTCTAGCCAGCCTCTAGTAGCAACTTTACCATTTCTGGCGTCGATGCCAACCAGAATTCGGTCGGGAAATTCGGCGCACAATTCGCCGACTAATTGCGGTTGTTCGACGGCGACAGTGCCCAGAATGACGCGCCGAACGCCTAAATTGAGGATAGCAGCAACAGAAGTGCGATCGCGCATTCCCCCACCTACTTGACAGGGAACGTCTACCGATCGGACGATCGCTTCAATGGCTGCTTGGTTGACTGGATGACCTGCTTTGGCGCCGTCGAGGTCTACTAAATGCAGCATGGTTGCGCCTTCATTTACCCACTGTCTGGCGACTGCGACGGGGTTGTCGTTAAAAGTTTGCGACTTCGCGTAGTCTCCCTGATACAATCTGACGCATTTTCCATCCAATAAGTCGATCGCTGGAATTACATTCATGATTTTTCCTCAAATTGGTAATTATACCAGTTAAAAAAAAGAATGCAACTTTAGGCAAGCTACCAACCCATACATAATCATTAATTCCGAATTTTAAAATCTAAAATCTAAAATTGTATTACCCATTACCATTTATTTTTGACATTCGCAACCGCTATTTAAATGAAACATAATCGCAGAAGAAAGCGTAGACCATAAAGGAGTATTGACATCAGCTTTTTGCAAA
Organism: Microcoleus sp. S13C4; assembly: GCF_036700865.1. Taxonomy (NCBI): domain Bacteria; kingdom Bacillati; phylum Cyanobacteriota; class Cyanophyceae; order Oscillatoriales; family Microcoleaceae; genus Microcoleus; species Microcoleus sp. S13C4. Next base: position 61,363 of record NZ_JAUBPS010000031.1, on the reverse strand, counting down.
GCTTCGGCCGTCCAGTCGTTGCAAGTTCTCAAAATAGAGTAACTGCCTTTTGCTTCATAAAAACTGTCGCTGTTGTCGTAGCCGTAGCTAATTTTCATTAGCTTACCTGCTGCACCTAATTGAAATGAATTATTAATAAAACTTACCAGCAGCCGATAATTTTTTCCACTGATTTTAACACATTTGGTTTCAATATTTAGGGGGAGAACCCGATAACCTTGAACGTGTAGGGTAGACGGAGTAGGGAGAAATAGCGCCTTGAAAGCTGTAACTGGGTTGATACTTCCTGATGTGGGAGTCTCCAACATAAAAGCTCTATCTCCCCAGCCCAAAGACAAATATTTATAATCAGAAGTGGCCTCCCGCCCTATTTCTGTTAGCGGTAAAAATTGATTCCAGTCAAAATATTCATTTTTAACGGGAACGATGACCTCGGTGTGGATGCCTTCGTTGGAAATGTATAGAGAAATTGTGCAATCTGCTTGCGCGTAATTTCCCCACTTTCTGGGAGTTAGATAGCCAATTGTTAGGAAAGCGGTCAGAGATAAGATGACAATTCCTAAGCGCTGTATGCTTTTTCTCATTTTAACCGTGGGTTTCAAATTCCACCTTCGGATGGCGGGCGCTGTATCTTTGTGGGAAAGAATTCTTGCAATGCCGAATTGCGCTGTTCGGGGGTTTCCTTAGCCCAATTATACAAACTTTCGTAGAAAAAGAACGACACGCCAGCGAAATCTCTTTTTCGCACTTCTTGCACTTGTTCTTGAATTTGTTTGAGGGGCACGGAATTATTTTTAAGACCAGTTAAAATGCCGATCGCAGTTGGAATGTTAAGTTTAGCCAATTTAACTTCTTCCCGTTCCAGTTCGGCACTAAAACGCTTGATATCGCTGCGATAAATCTGCAACACAATTTCGTCGATGTAGCCGCGTCTTTCCCAGGTAAACCAGTCCTGCAAGTGGGCGGGTAAAGAAAAGTGAAAAGGGTTCGGAGATAAGCTGACAATACATTTTTCTTTACGGGATTTGATGGCGCGAGAAACTCGCCCCATGAAGTCATTGATTTTGTCCGCGCGCCAGCGCACCCAGAAGGTTTCGCGGGGGTCGTCGGAGGGAGGGCTTTTAATTTGTTCCTGATACATTAACATTGTTACTGGCTCGTAGCCAAATTCTACTGGCAAGCCGAAATGGTCGTCAAATTGAATGCCATCTATATCATAATTATCGACAATTTCTAGGATTAAATCTAAGATAAATTGCTGGACTTCCGGATGAAAGGGATTCAGCCAAACTCGCTCGTGTTGCCCTTCTTTCCAAATAGTTGAACCGTCGCGCCGGTGCGCCAGCCAGTCGGGGTGAAGTGTGGCTAATTCCGATTCGGCGGGAGCCATGAAACCAAACTCAAACCAGGGGATTACTGCTATACCTTTTTGGCGAGATTGCGCTATAATTTCTTTGAGAATGTCTCGGTCTTTCAATCCGGGCGATGGATCGATCGACTCTCCGAATACTCGTTGGGCTGCTGCACTCGGATAAAGCGTATAGCCTCCTTGCCAAACCGTGGGATAGATGGTATTAAAATTGAGTTTATCCAGTCGATTTACAGCGTCAATGATGTTGTTGCGGGAGAAGATAACGTCGCTGTCAATGTTCGTCAGCCAGACGCCGCGCAATTCGGTTGTTGGGGTTTGGGGCGGGGTTTGAGCCAAGAGACGCGGGGATAATATGGCGGAGGAGGTAAGGGCGATCGTAAAAACAAGTATTAAAGCCAGTATCCGCTGCCATTTGTGCAGTTTAATCATCAATTTGTCGCAAATATCATAGTTTAACATCATAGTGTAGGACAATGCCCACCTTACCTGTGATTCCCCCTCAAAGCATCAACATCGATCGTTTGCACCTTACCTTTGCCACATTTATGAATAGTAAGTGTGCGCGTTGATAAAACCGGGCTACAGCAGCTTATTTTTGCCCTTAATAACTATTTTCCCAGCAATTAAATTCTGGGCGAGCGCACTTATGCAATTATTCACAACTTGCACATCTGCGGTTTCATAACCGCTATCAACCGGAATTAAAGCATTTTGAATTGTAAAGCTCATAGATTTACCCTTTTTATAAACTTACATTGATTTTTATTGTATGCTTCTAGGGCGCTAACATTTGCTATCGCCCAAGAATAATAAATCCTAAAAATTATCAAAAAGTTAGCCCTGATACTTAATTATAACAAAGATTTAAGATATAACAAGTTAGTAACAATCAAATAGTTATAAGATTGAAATTGTTTTTGAGTCAAAATAAATATGAATTCTGATTCTCTCCGCACCTTGGGCGTACCGCCGAATGCTTGGAAAGTTGATGCCAAAATTGCCGATATCACCCGATCGCCGATCGCGCCTCAACCTGTTACCCTGGAAACAGAAACTAAAACTCTGCGTTTGGACTTAGCAAAAGCAGCAATGTTAGTGATAGATATGCAAAACGATTTCTGTCATCCCGACGGTTGGCTAGCACATATTGGCGTAGATGTAACGCCCGCAAGAACTCCAATTAATCCTTTAACAAATTTGCTGCCAAAATTGCGATCGCACGCAATACCCATTATTTGGATTAACTGGGGGAACCGCCCCGATTTGCTCAATATTAGTGCAGCTTCCCGTCACGTTTACAATCCCACAGGCGACGGCGTAGGTTTGGGAGATCCGCTGCCAAAAAACAACGCACCTGTACTGATGGCAGGGAGTTGGGCAGCGCAGGTTGTCGATGAATTAAAACCCAAACCGGAGGATATTTGCGTTGATAAATATCGGATGAGCGGCTTTTGGGATACTCCTTTAGATAGTATCTTGCGGAACCTCGGCCGAACTACACTTTTCTTTGGAGGAGTAAACGCCGATCAGTGCGTCATGGCTACGCTGCAAGATGCTAATTTCCTCGGTTACGACTGTATTTTAGTCAAAGATTGTACAGCTACGACATCTCCCGAGTATTGCTGGCAAGCTACTCTTTATAACGTTAAACAATGTTTTGGCTTTTTGTCGGATTCTCAGGCTATGTTAGAAGCAATTAAATAGCAGTCATCAGGGGAGTATCCCTCTGGAGTACAAAAAGCGTTTTTTAGGAGTGCGAGAGTCCCGCACAGCAAAGCCTATATATCTCGCTTCCTGCTCTGACAGCGAACTCTCCTGTGAAATCAATAAACTTTGGAGGTTGAGCGGCGGACTAATGACTCTGGATTCTCAGTAATGACACCAGAAACATAACAACTGACAACTAACAATAAAAAAATGACAAACCAGTGCATGATTCCTGTTATAAAGTCTCCGAAAGACTACCAAGCATTTCGCATCAGTCCGGGCGATACTAATCGATTAGCGATCGTTTTCGATCCGGTAATAGCTAATGTTTCATTAACAGTTTGCGTGGAGATTTTCGATGTGGACGGCAAAACTCCTCCCAACCGCCATCTATTGGCAGTCGAAATGTTTTTTGTACTCAAAGGAACTGGGAAAGCAACCTGCGACGGAAAAACAGTTAGTATTCAACCTGGAGATAGTTTGTTAGTGCCTCCAACAGCCACTCACGTAATTGAGAATACGGGCAGTGAACGTTTGTACACTTTGTGCATCATGGTGCCGAATGAGGATTTTGTGGAACTAATTCGCAGCGGTACACCAGTCGAACTCGATGAGGAAGATATGAGAGTTCTCAGGCGATCGGATGTACTCGTATCGTGCTAGGTTTGTAGTAAGCACTTTAGTGTTTTAATCTTCTAGGCTCTGCCTGGGAAAGCAGCTCCCCGACTGCTTAAACAAGTCGGGGCTCTAACAAAATACTGTTTCACGTTAAAATTATTCAATTATGAGCGTTATATTTCACATTGCTAAAAGCCAACAGTGGGAAGAAGCAAAACACCTTCAATCCTATCGCGGCGATACCCTAGACTCTGAAGGATTTATCCACTGTTCGACACTCCCGCAAGTTACTAGAAGTGCCAACAAATTTTTTATCGGACAAACAGCATTGCTTTTGCTGTGCATTGACTCTGGGAAAGTGCAAGCAGAAGTTAAGTATGAATCGGCAGCCGGAGATCTTTATCCGCATATTTACGGGCCGCTGAATGTTGATGCTGTGTTGAAAGTTGTTGAGTTTGAACCGGGTGCAGATGGCAAGTTTGAATTGCCGGCAGAATTAAGGGATGTTGTTTAATATGCACATTTTGCACCATTGTATACTAACTTTTTAGGGCGTTGCTCAGAGCAACAGCCCACCATACAATTAATTGTCTTGTAGAACGGGCATCTTGCCAGTTTCTAACATTAGTGGAAAATCTAAACTTCAAGTGATTTATCTACCAACTCTGCCGCCAATTTCAACGCATCTTCGCGAGTCGCAATTCTCCCTTCCACCCGCGCTAATTGAATCTCCATCAACAATTGACCGATGCGCGGACTTCTCGGCAATTTCAAATATTCCATTAAATCATTGCCGCTAACTAATTGGGTAGGATGAGCAATAATATCCTCGGCATCCAGATAGCGATTAATTAACAGTGAAATCTCCTCAACTGCAACTCCCGCCGCCACCGCCAAAACTGCTAAGACTGGAAATACTATTCCCACATCCCGAAACAAAAAATACTGTTCTCGCAAAGACATTTCCGCGATAGGTTTTGCTTGCAATTTGGGCAAGTATTTCAAAAGCTCGATCGCACTTTTAATCTCCGCATTGCTGTACTTCAACCGCAGCAACTGGGTTTCAGCAATTGTCGGGTCGGAATCTGCCAAAACAGCCAACTTCGCAACCGCCAACAACGGCGTTTTAATCGTATCTCGAATCGATCGCGAAAATTCTCTCCCCAAATCTGGATAAATTGTCGCTAACTTGGCAGCAGACGCATCAATTTTTGTCAAAATATCAAAACGGTCGATCGCACTTTCAAACCAAATCGAAAACAAACCGTCTTCGCAACCGCGACAAATCCAAGGAACACCGTCAGGATTGCTCAACAAATAACCCAATTCCGTCCGCACCCGTTCCACCGCTACCCGACTCAACAGCGGTGCTAATTCCCGAATCGCCGATTGAGTTTCCGGTTCGATCGCAAAACCCAACTGCGCCGCTTGGCGGTAAGCTCTTAATAACCTTAGCGGATCGTCCTCCAAATTTGACCGCGAAATCATCCGCAGCACACCCAACCGCAAATCAGTTTGACCGTCCAAAGGATCGATGATTTCTCCTGTAAAAGGATTGCAGGCGATCGCATTTATCCGAAAATCCCGGCGCAGCAAATCCCCCTCCAGAGTCCCCCCTTCCGCCTGCGCCAAATCCACCGTACCGCCCGCAAACACCACCCGCGCAATTTGGCGTTCCGCATCCAACAAGACAAATCCACCTTTCGTGCGATCGGCAATTTTTCGAGCAGTCTTCACGGCCCGTGTTAGCATAACGAAATCTAAATCAAAATAGTGCGATCGGCGGCCCAGCAACGCATCCCGTACCGCACCGCCCACCAGATAAGCAGGCGGTGTCAGCAGTTTCAAATCAAACGGCCAAGTATTAGGAGATAATGAAGAGGGCAAATTAATCGGCATTGCAACAAAAATCTACAAACTTACAAACAATTAAACTCTTGCTACGCTAGATTAACAGAAAGCTCAAATTTCACCAATCTTTTTGAAATGCACAGAGGATATCAAGAATGTGTATTTGTATTAACTGCCACTATGTAGACCGCTGCTTCACCTACCACGCCGTAGAAGAACAGCACGAACAGCTTCACCTCACCGAAACACCCGATTTCGACCCCGTAGAACCCACCATCAACGTCAACATCCGTCCCCGCCAAGACGAAATTGAAATGGAATGGGATGTAGTCGGGTGTCAGAGTTTCAAGCAAGAGACCGGCAAATGGGCAAAATTGCGGCCAGGCGAACTCGTCCCGACTTAAGGAAGAAGGAAGAAGGAAGAAGGAAGAGGGAAGAAGGAAGAGGGAAGAAGGAAAAAAATAAAACGCTCTCCTTTTCTTGTTTCTTCTTTTTAGCCAATTTTCAATTTTCCATTTCCAATATTCAATTCCCAATATTCAATTCCCGATGCCCGATGCCCAATTCCCCCTTCCGCATTCCCAATTACAAATTACCAATCTAAAATCTAAAATCTAAAATCAAATGTGCTATTGCTTAAACCCAACTTGTCAGAATCCGCACAACCCAGGGGATGCAGAATTGTGCCAAAGTTGCGGCTCAAAATTGTTGTTAACTCTTGACTCAGAAACGCCCTCAGCATCTCGCTACCGAACCATAAAGCCGATCGGGCAAGGAGGCTTTGGTCGAACATTTCTAGCAGTTGATGAAACCAAACCCCTGATTTTTTCGCAGTGCGTAATCAAGCAATTTTTCCCGCAAAATACCGCAGCCGAAAAAGCAGCACAACTATTTCACCAAGAAGCAGCCCAGCTAGAAACCTTGGGAAAACATCCCCAGATTCCCGAATTAATCGCGCATTTTGAACAAGACGGGAGACAGTATTTAGTACAAGAATTTATAGACGGCAAAAACCTAGCCCGAGAATTAGAACAAAAAGGAGCCTTCACCGAAACTCAAATTCGGCAAATCCTCAACGATTTATTGCCAGTGCTCCACTTCGTCCACAAATCAAAAGTTATTCACCGCGATATCAAACCAGAAAATATCATTCGCCGCCGACTATCTCCAGCCCCTTTACCCGCGTTAGAAAATTCCTATCAACCCTCTCCTTTCCAAAAAGATATTGTTTTAGTAGACTTTGGTGCAGCTAAGAAAGTAACAGCAACTGGCTTGCCCCAAACTGGTACAATCATCGGCAGTGCTGCTTATACAGCCCCAGAACAATTGATGGGGAAAGCAGTTTTTGCCAGCGATATCTACAGTTTGGGCGTTACCTGTATTCACTTGCTGACTGAAATTCCTCCCTTCGATTTGTTCGACAGTACAGAGGATTCTTGGGCTTGGCGAAATTATTTGAAGACTGCTGTTAGCGATGATTTCGGCCGCATCCTCGACACCATGCTTCAAAGTGCCACCAATCGGCGCTACAGTTCAGCTTCAGCAGTCATCCGGCACTTGAACCCCAAACCGGTGTATTTAGACGCACAGCCGGTGCTAGACGCGCCGGAAACGCCCGCAGAACGGGTGGTTAAACCTGCGCCCGGTGTGTCGCTTTTCACTCGCCAACAGCAAGCCGAAATTCAGCAAGCTTTACAAGAGGATCTCGCCCCGTACAATGTTACAATCCAAGTCACTCAAGCCAAGCAACAGCTCAATATCGTCATCAACAGAACCGAAGACAACCCCGTTTACTATCCGCACTTATCTCAAATAATTGCCACCAGACTCACCGATTTGCAGTTAAATAAAGTCGCAGCCGTGAAGCTGTTGGGAAGAGTTAACAATTCTCGCCGCCCGGAGTGGAAGCAAATATTGCAAATCGATCCCAAGATTAAATTGAGAAACAAACTCGTGCGGCTGCAACACAATCAATTACTCAAGAAAATCGCCCCAGTTGCTACCCAAGAATTTTGGCTGCCGAAGTTGAAAACTCAGGATTTTTGGATAGATGCGCTAATGTTTGCCTTAGTTTGGTTTATCTTTGGCTCTCAAATAGTCATTTTTAATTCTTGGTTTGCGCTAATAGTTACGTCGGGTTTTATGACGGTGAAGCATCAAGTTTCCCAACACAAAGAATTTGCCAATAAAAATTTATTTGCAAGTTTAGTAGTGCTGTTTTTGGTAAGTGGGGGCATGGGTAATTCCAGGATTTTAAATACGGGAATATTTGGCATTCTTTTGGGTTGCTTAGTTGTGGCTTTGCCTCTGTTTTTTGTTAAGGAAAATTATCAGTAATCGTGAATAGCAATCCCCAAGACGGAACATCAGTTAAAAAATACGGCTTAGCCCTGCACACAGCTAGTCGCGAGCTCGGTTTAGCAATCACCAATTTTGCTGGGGATTCTCGCTGCCAAACTTGGAATTTGGATCGGGATTTAGCCACTCATTTACATCAGTATTTAGTCGAGTTTATTGGGCCGCAAACTTGGGCTGATTTAGCTTTTATTGCTGTGGCGAAGGGGCCCGGAGGTTTCACGGGGACTCGGATGGGTATGGTGACGGCGCGGACTTTGGCTCAACAGTTGGATATTCCGGTTTTTGCTATTTCAACTTTGGCAGCTGTCGCTTGCAGCAGCAGTAAAAAATCTATCTCAAATCAGGATATCGCGCTGCAAATGCCTGCACAGCGGGGTCAATTGTTTGGGGCGGTTTATTCAGTTAACAGTAATTCTGGTGTAACTGAGTTGTTTACTGATACGGTAATGACACCGGAATCCTGGCAGGAAAAGTTGGATAATTTGGAAAATTCTTATCAGGTGATTGAAGTTGGTAGCGAGTTGGGTTGGTCGGTTTCTAGTGTATTGGAATTAGCTTATTTGGAGTGGCAAATGGGAAGTCGTCCTGATTGGTCGGATGCTTTGCCTTTTTACGGGCAACATCCGGTTAAGGGACACTGAATATTCGGAATAGGGAATTGGTAATTGGTAATTGGTAAATTGTTTATTTAAGGGCGATACAAACTTCGAGGCAAAAAGTTAATGTTAGGGGGTCTGGGCTTTCGGTTCGCAATCGATCGATCTCAGCTCGATCGCAGCCGCGAGATTCCATAAAATCAAGCATCCAGTTCGTTATTGTGGCGAGATCGATGTATTTTGCTCCGAGACAAACAGGGCAAATTTCTGGGCTGAGGATACCGGTGCCGCCGCATTCGGGGCAATCCCAGTGGGTTGTTACGGGATCTGAGGTAGTTAGGATGTTGTTCATGCTGGGAAAAAGTACGCGCGGCGTAGCGATCCCGTAGGGAATCGCACCTACTCGTTAACTCTAGCAAAAATGCCGATCGCCCTGACTTCTTCGTGTCTTTACACTAAACGAGCTAGTGAGTAAAATCGACAAAAATACAAAAAGGGTGGTTATGCTCGATCGCGCTCAATGGTTTTTGGCTGGTATGTCGATCGCACTTTCGGTTCAGCTAAGTCAGCCAGTGGCAGCAGCCGTGCCCGTTGGCCAAGCCGTACAAACAGCACAAACTAAGAGTAGCGAGGCTGCTGCAAAAGCATTAAAAGAAGGAGTACAACTCTACAATCAAGGAACAGCGGAAGCTTTAAGAGGTGCGCTCGTCAAATATGAAGAAGCATTAAAACTGTATCGAGAAGCGGGCGACAATAGAGGGCAAGCACTTAGCCTCTTTAGTCTTGGCAGAGTCTACTCAGCATTGGGAGAAAAACAGAAAGCGCTAGAGTATTACAACCAGTCCCTTCCTTTGAGTCGGGCTCTCGGCGAGCGCCGTGGGGAAGCTCTCACCCTCAACGACATCGGCAATGTATACTCACAATTGGGAGAAAAACAGAAAGCGCTAGAGTATTACAACCAGTCGCTTCCCCTGAGTCGGGCAACCGATGATCTTGCTTTGGATGCTAGCATCCTCAATAACATCGGCTTAGTCTACTCAGAATTGGGAGAAAAACAGAAAGCGCTAGAGTATTACAACCAGTCGCTTCCCCTGTTTCGGGCAGTAGGCGATCGCAGCGGGGAAGCTACCACCCTCCACAACATCGGCTTAGTCTACTCAGATTTGGGAGAACAACAGAAAGCGCTAAATTATTACAGCCAGTCGCTTCCCCTGTTTCGGGCAGTAGGCGATCGCCGTCGAGAAGCTACCACCCTCACCAGCATCGGCAGTGTCTACTCAGAATTGGGAGAAAAACAGAAAGCGCTAGAGTATTACAGCCAGTCGCTTCCCCTGAGTCGGGCAGTAGGCGATCGCAGCGGGGAAGCTGCCACCCTCCACAACATCGGCGGTGTCTACTCAGCATTGGGAGAAAAACAGAAAGCGCTAGAGTATTACAGCCAATCGCTTCCCGTGTTTGGGGCAACAGGCGATCGCAGCGGGGAAGCTGCCACCCTCCACAACATCGGCGGTGTCTACTCAGCATTGGGAGAAAAACAGAAAGCGCTAGAGTATTACAGCCAATCGCTTCCCCTGAGACGGGCAACAGGCGATCGCGGCGGGGAAGCTACCACCCTCAACAGCATCGGCAGTGTCTACTCAGAATTGGGAGAAAAACAGAAAGCGCTAGAGTATTACAGCCAGTCGCTTCCCCTGAGACGGGCAACAGGCGATCGCGGCGGGGAAGCTACCACCCTCAACAACATCGGCGGTGTCTACTCAGAATTGGGAGAAAAACAGAAGGCGCTAGATTATTACAGCCAGTCGCTTCCCCTATTTCGGGCAGTAGGTAATCGCAGTGGGGAAGCTAGCACCCTCAACAACATCGGCGGTGTCTACTCAGATTTGGGAGAAAAACAGAAAGCGCTAGATTATTACAGCCAGTCGCTTCCCCTATTTCGGGCAGTAGGTAATCGCGGTGGGGAAGCTACCACCCTCCAAAACATCGGCGGTGTCTACTCAGATTTGGGAGAAAAACAGAAAACGCTAGAGTATTACAGCCAGTCGCTTCCCCTGAGTCGGGCAATCGGCGATCGCCGTGTGGAAGCTCTCATCCTTTACAACATGGCTGTTGCCAAGTACGACCAAAACAATCTTACCGAAGCCCTCAACGACATTGAATCCTCTCTCAAAATCATCGAAAACCTCCGCACCAAAATAGCCAGCCCAGAACTCCGCAGCTCATACTTTGCCACCGTACAGGACTACTACGAATTATACATCGATTTGTTAATGCAACTGCATAAAACTAATCCTAAATCCGGTTACGATACCAAAGCATTAGAAACCAGCGAACGTTCGAGGGCCCGCAGCCTCCTCGAACTCCTCCAAGAAAGTAACGCCAACATTCGCGAAGGCATTCCCCCCGATTTACTGCAACAAGAAAAGAGCCTGCAACAGCAACTCGATACCATTGAAAAGCAGAGCATCGAAGCAATCAGCAGCCCCAACCCCAATCAAACTAAAATTGATGAAATCGACAAACAGCGCCTCTCACTTTTGCAAGAATATCAGCAAATTCAAACCCAGGTTCGTACCGCCAGCCCCCGCTACGCTGCCCTCACCCAACCCCAACCTTTAACGCTGCCAGAAATTCAAAAACAGATTCTCGATGAAAACACGATTTTATTGCAGTATTCCCTCGGCGAATACCGCAGTTATTTGTGGGTTGTGACATCAACAGGACTAACCAGCTATGAATTGCCAAAACGCGCCGACATTGAAACAGCCGCCCGGAATTTCCAAGACACTGTTACCAACCCCCTTTTGAGAAATATTCCCCAAAAACTTGCTGAAGCAACTGCCAATCTGGGTCAATTAATTTTACAACCCGCAGCAGCCCAATTAGGCAACAAACGCTTATTAATTGTTCCCGACGGCGTGCTGCACTATACCCCTTTTCAAGCTTTAACTCTTCCCCAAACCGCTGGACAAAATACCAATGTTCCCTTAATTGTCGAACATGAAATTATCACTCTGCCTTCCGCCTCAACTCTTGCCATTCTCCGGCAAAATTACGGAGATAGAAAACCGCCCAGCCAAAGTTTAGCAATTTTAGCCGATCCTGTTTTCAGTCCAGACGATGAAAGAATTAAAGGAAAAATCACCCAAGCAACGACTGAAAAATTAGAAGCAAACAACCTCGGTTTAAATCGCTCGCTTCGTGCTTATAATCGGGGATGGCCGCCCGAACGCCTACCATTTACCCGCCAAGAAGCCCAAACAATATTAACTTTATTCCCCTCAGCTTCTAGCCGTCAAATATTTGATTTTGATGCCAGTCGCACTACTGCTACCGATGGAAATTTAGCAAATTATCAAATCGTTCACTTCGCCACCCACGGCCTTGCCAACAGCCAAAATCCCGAACTGTCAGGAATTCTGATGTCAATGGTAGATAACAAGGGCAATCTTGTCAATGGTTTTTTGCGCCTCACGGATATTTTCAACTTAAAACTGGCGGCCAATTTAGTGGTTTTAAGTGCTTGCCAATCGGGCATGGGACAGAATGTTAAAGGCGAAGGAATGGTGGGATTAACAAGGGGTTTTATGTATGCGGGGGCGCAGCGGGTGGCGGTGAGTTTGTGGAGTGTAGATGATGAAGGAACTGCTGTGTTAATGCAAAAGTTTTATCAAAAAATGCTGCAACAAAAGTTAGCGCCGGCGGCAGCTTTGAGGGCGGCGCAGATCGAAATGATGCAGCAGGAAGAATGGAAGTCTCCCTATTATTGGGCTGCTTTTACCTTGCAAGGGGAATGGAAATGATATAATAGTTAAAGGTTCTCAGAGGTAAACCCCATGAAAATTACTCTCAAGCCTGAGCAGCAAAAATTCATAGAAGCACAAGTTACAAGTGGCAGATATCCTTCGGCGGAGGAGGTAATCGCAGCGGCATTAGAACTCCTAGCCGACAACAGCGAGCCCAAAGAGAGCAACAGCTATCAAAAATGGGTAGAAGAAACGCGACCAAAAGTATCAACAGGAATAGCTCAACTCGATCGCGGTGAAGGGATTGATGGAGAAATAGTGATAGCAAGATTGCAGGAAAAATTTCGGAAAATGCGGGAGAACTAAAGATGAGTCGCTACATTGTTTCTCCAGAAGCGAGTCGCGATTTAGATGAAATTTCGGATTACTTTGCAGCTAGAAATATTGAATCCGGAGAACAGTTTGTCGAGGAGTTCAATCGAAAGTGTCGCAATTTAATTAACTTTCCTAATATGGGTCGTAGTTACGAGGAACTAGCAGCTTCTGTGCGGGGGCTTCCTCTCATGGGTTACATTATTCTTTATCGGGCGATAGACAGTGGAATTGAAATTATCAGGGTGGTGAGGGGAGAACGGGATTTACCGTCGCTATTTTCTGATGAGGATGAGTGATATCAAATCCGGTAGCATCCATGATATTACCCACTGCCTTGTCCTCTATATCCTTCCTATGAAACCGGAAACGATATGGCTAACAGTTAGAGTGTTTGCCAAATGTAAGGTGCGCTTAGGAACGGGCATCTTGCCCGTTCCACAAAGAATGAGTTTTGTTGTGGGGTGGGCCGGAAAGCCCGCCCATAAAAGGGTTTATCGCCCGCTAGCTAAAGCCTCCCGCAATTTGCGGCCCCGCGATTTATCCCGAAGTTCGGGAGTCGCCATCCGCAACACAAAATCCAGCAACCAAGGCGCAATTCGGTGACACCAAACTGCTAGATGACTTTGCCATCCTACCAAGATTTCCGGCGCATCTTTGTGCAATCCCGCCACAAGTGCTAGGGCAACTTTTTCGGGAGTTGTGGGCACTACCCACCGGAATTGCTCCAAGTCTCGCACCATGTCGGTATCTGTTAGAGAGGGCAGCAAAGCTGTGACTCGAACATTGTACTGAGTTAACTCGCTACGTAAAGCTTGTGTGAATCCCAAGATGGCAAATTTGGTAGCAGAATAAGTCGCCATTGTGGGAGCGGCAATTTTTCCCATTAAGCTCGAAACATTGACGATTGTTCCCTCTTTTTGAGTCGCCATTCGCCGAGCTATCAAGCGGGTAATTGTGTAGGTTCCGAGCAAATTTAAGGCGATTTCTTCCTCGATTAACGGCAGCGGGGAACGCAAGAAAGATGCTTGGTGGGCGACGCCTGCACAGTTGACTAGCAGGTGAATCGGGCCGCAATCTCGCCAAGCTTGGGCGATCGCAATATTCACCGCTACTGACTGAGTTAAATCCAAAGCTAACGGCACTACTTCTGTGCCAAAAACATCGATTTCCTCTGCCAGTTCAATTAATTGCTTGCGGTTGCGCGCCACAATCAACAAGCGTTTGACTCCTTGTCTCGCTAATGCCAGGGCGATCGATCGCCCAATTCCGCGCGAAGCTCCTGTAACAAGAGCTGTTTTTCCTTGAAGTTGCATAGATTAAACCTTTTGGTAGATGCTCACCGCGGCACGGAGTTATCAGTTGTGAGTTGTGAATTATTAGTTATGAGTTGAATATTTTGGCGGTAACAACTCATAATTCATAATTTGGGGAAAGGCTATCTTGTTCCGATAGACCTCATTTACTTGTGGGGTTAACTCAAAACCAAAAACTGTTGAATCGCTAACGTGCGCGTGAGTTGAACTAAACTTTGGGTTTGCCAGAAATCAGTCAATTATCTGGTCATTTAACCTCATTCAAGCAGACAAACCTGAGATGGGCAAACCTAGTCGATAATCATGTCAAAGCGGGCTTTATTACCGCTTTTTCTTCAGTCTGCCGAGGCGGACTTTGCCTGTGTAGCCGCGAATTTATTCGCCGGGTATTGGTTTCCTTCAGTCTGCCGAGGCGGACTTTGCCTGTGTAGCCGCGAATTCATTCGCCGGGAATATTCGCCGGGATTAGTTATTCGCCAGGGCTTAATTACCCCTCTTTTTTTAGTCCGCAGAGGCAGACGATATCCTGTGCAACCGCGACTTACAATCGCCGGGGATTGGTGCGAATTGGCACAGGATCATTGAGCAATGCAGATTATCAATTCCACACCTCCTAGATATGAGAATTTCCTATCTACACACACCTTAACAACTAGAAGTTAAAGCGGCAACAATTTTTAATAAATCTTCCGCAACACTTCTTTACACTTTTCTCAGACTGCCGATTTCCAAGTGCCATGAAAGCCCAAAGGTATGACACCGGGCAATTCTAGCTGACAAACAGGAGCGCGATCTAGCCCTTCGCTGTCAAATATCCAGACTTCGCTGCTGTCAGAATTGCCGTCATAAATAACTGTTACTATCCAACCTTTCTCCGACGAAATATCTGGAACGTAGATGGGTTCTGTGGGATAGCGATTTTCGCCCAAGTCGGCAATTGTGAGATTGCGGCTTTGCGTGTCCAAACGGGCGATCGCACCATAACGTTCCGGTACAATATCAACGTCAGGTCGATACATTGCCAGATAAATATATCGCGAGTCTTGCCCTATTTCTGAAGCAGGTACCGTCGGAAACTCGCAAGGTTGATCCAGCAATTCTTCGGCTGCTGTCACTTTGCCAGTTTGAGGATTGAGATGCACCCGCCACAGGGAGCCCTCCGCATCGGTGCGAGTTTCGCCCGCCGCTACTTCTTTCAGCCGCTGATTAGTTTGAAAGTCAGCGAAGCGCACAAAATCAACCGCTACCGAACCATCTTCCTTGACAAAACCGTTAGCAAAATGCCACTGAAACCAAGAATCGGTTTCGCCGCGACTAACTAAAGATAGAGTTTCCGAGTCAATAACTAATATCTGCGTTCCTAACTCCGGTTTCCATTCAAAAGACTCGCTGTAACTGCTAATTCCAGCTAAAACTGGTAAAGCTTTTAGTCGCATCGGTGGCACAAAAAATATGAGATACTTTCCCGCAAAGACAAAATCGTGGATCATGGGAATTCCATCTAAAGCAACACTTGCTTTTTGCACGATTTTGCCTGTAGGAGCGCTTTTATACAGGTTCAACTTTGTAGTCGCACCCTGTGTAATCCCAAAGTTGAAAATATTGCCAGTAATCGGGTCACGCTTGCAGTGAGCGGAATAAGCATATCCACTCTCTAAACTGCCTAAATCGTCCGTTCCGCGAGTTTCCAAGGTTTGCAAATCGAGGCTGTGAGGCAAGCCGGCTTCCCACAAAGCTAAAAGGCGATCGGGCAAAGCTAAAACTGAAGTATTGGCAACATTTTTAACAGATTTAGTCCACCGCAACCACAGAGGCACCGGTGCTGTCATGCCATAATTACTGTAGAGAAATTTATCAGCTTTTTCTTCAGCTAGATATCCCGCTGTTTGCACGTAGCGATAAACAGCAGCAGCACCGACATCGGTAAAATGTACAGCCAAAATTGCACCATCGCCATCAAACCAGTGTCCCGCATTCATGCCGCCGCGTTGCAAACGTGCAGGCCCGTTACGGTAGAGAGTGCCGCGCAATCCTGCGGGAATTTTACCGCTTTTAACCAATAGCTGAGTCAGCGGAAACTCTGCAGCAGGACGGGCTAAAGCTTGAGCCCAAGATTTTTTAGCTGAGATTTTAGTGTCGGTTTTCATTGTAAACTCGCAATTTTAAACTGATATGGCAGAGATTTTGCTATACAATTATAGCAAAAATTACCTAACAGCTATGACTCTCCGCCGCCGCGCTCTGCTCACAACTTTTGGGCTGACTGCTATTGGTACTCAGCTTTTGCCGATCGCCCAAACCAACCTATCTCCCAAAAGTGCGAGCGTTAAGCCGCGCCGCCTGCAAGTCGGCGATACAGTAGCTTTAATTAATCCTGCGGCTTTTAACTACAAAAAAGAAATCGAGGATTTTTTTAAAGTTATCGAAAAGCTGGGATTAAAAGTTAAATTGGGAGAGCATTTTTACGACCGCTACGGCTATTTAGCAGGCAAGGATGCCGATCGCGCCGCCGATGTCAACGCAGCCTTTGCCGATGACTCAGTGCGAGCTATTTTTACCGGGATGGGCGGCTGGGGCTGCGGTCGTATCTTGCCGCTCCTGGATTACAATATTATCGGCAACAATCCCAAAATTATTATGGGATTTAGCGATATTACGGCGCTGTTATTGGCGATTTATGCTAAAACTAATAGAGTTACTTTTCACGGCCCTTTAGGTGCGTCAACTTGGAGCCCCTTTACAGTGGATTACGTCAAAAAAGTTTTGTTTGAGGGAGGTGCGGTGACGATGCAAAACTCCAAAAGCGTGCAAGTTCAAACAATCGGGCGCGGCACAGCTAGGGGAAAACTAATCGGCGGCAATTTATCAGTAATCGCAGCAATGGTTGGTTCGGCTTATTTGCCGCAGTGGGAAAACACTATTTTATTTGTGGAGGAAGTTGGCGAAGAAGTTTATCGCATCGATAGAATGTTGACGCAGCTCAAATTAGCGGGCATTCTTGATAAAATATCCGGTTTTATTTTCGGACAGTGTACCAAGTGCGAAGCTGAAAAACCCCAAGAGTCCCTCACCTTGCCTCAAGTCTTGTCCGACCACATTCGCCCTTTAAATATTCCCGCGTGGTACGGTTCCATGGTGGGACACATCCGGGAGCAGTTCACTTTGCCGATCGGCCAAGAAGCCGAAATCGACGCTGACTCTGGTACAATTAAATTGTTAGAATCCGCTGTCAGCTAAATCTTAAACTATTCTCGATATTCGCTCGGCTCTTCCTCGGCTTCTGCATTACCGCGCAGAGCCTGGTAATGAAAAAATTAAATATACAATTAGGACGATCGTGAAAAACCGACAATTCATCAAACCGCTAGCAGCAATTATCTTAGCAATAATTTGCCTTTTGCCGCTTAATGCCTGTGCAGCAGAAGCAAGTAAAACCGCCAACAGCGACTCCATTTATCAGCAGCGAACTGTCCACAATCCCGACGGGATTGGCAAATTTTACATGGGTAGAGAAATTGCCCAAGTCATGGGATATCAAGGCGCTAGTTGGTTAGAAAGACCGTCTCGCGGCATGGAAGAAAAATCAGCTCGATTAGTCAACAATCTCGATTTAAAACCAACCGATATTGTAGCAGACATTGGAGCGGGAACGGGATATTTTAGCTTTCGCATCGCTCCCTTAGTTCCAGAAGGAAAGGTTTTAGCAGTTGACGTGCAGCCGGAAATGATTAATTTTATTAAATTGAATAAACAAGAAAAAAATATTGCTAACGTTGAGCCAGTTTTGGGCACTATCGACAATCCCAATTTGCCTGAAAACAGCGTGGATTTAGTTGTGATGGTCGATGCTTATCACGAATTTGCATATCCCAGAGAAATGATGCAAGGAATTGTGAAAGCACTCAAACCGAGAGGCCGCACGGTATCGATCGAGTATCGCGGCGAAAACCCGCTGATTCCCATTAAAGGTTTGCACAAAATGACGCAGAAGCAGGTGAAAAAAGAAATGGCAGCCGTCGGTTTAGTATGGAAAGAGACAAAAGATATGTTGCCGCAGCAGCATTTGATGGTGTTTGAGAAAAAATCTCAAATTTAGCAGCCAAACAGAGCGATCATATAGCATTTTTAATCATTTTTGTCAATGTACAAAAGACGTATTTTTAGGCTCGCGATCGGTCAGTCAAAAATACTAAGCCTTAAGTAACCCTTAAGAGAGACATTTTACTAAAAATACCATTTACAATTAAAAATTGATAACCCAGAGGCGCTTCCTTCATTTTTCAAGCGAAGAAGTGTCGCTATTAAGAAGTACCAGCGTGAACATTCCAAGTTCCATCCTCACCATGCTCGCCGGCATCGGAGTGACTCTGATCAGTCTCTGGTACGGGCAGAATCACGGTTTACTGCCGATCGCCGCCTCTGATGAAGCATCCCAGATAGACGGACTCTTCAATACAATGATGACCATTTCCACTGGACTATTTATCATGGTCCAAGGAATTCTCATCTTTGCTGCAATTAAATATCGCCGCCGTCCAGGAGACAACACAGACGGGCCGCCCTGGCATGACAACTTTCCCTTAGAAATTCTTTGGACAGCCGTGCCCGCGGTGATTATTTTAGGAATCGGAGTCTACAGTTTTGAGATTTACAACTCAATGGGAGGCCTCGATCCGATGGGCAATCACGACCACGGAACCATGCAAGCGCACTCTAAAATGCGGGGAAGTGCGATCGCAGCCACACTCTCAGATACACCCCAAAACGCCCCTCAAATTCCGTCTAGAAAACTCGTTGCTTTAGGCGTAGGCGCTTCCCCAGAAAATGAAGACAAACCAGCAGACTTAGTTGTAAATGTCACAGGTTTGCAGTACGCCTGGATTTTTAGCTATCCAGAAAGCGGCGTTAGTTCTGGCGAACTGCATATGCCAGTAAACCGCGACGTACAGCTAAATATCTCAGCTCAAGACGTGCTGCACGCATTTTGGCTGCCAGAATTTCGCCTCAAACAAGATGCAATTCCTGGGCGGCCGAGCGAACTGAGATTTACACCAACTAAAACCGGCGAATACCGGGTTGTTTGTGCTGAATTGTGCGGCGCTTACCACGGAGCAATGAAAGCTGTAGCAGTCGTTCACACGCCAGAAGAATTCGACGGTTGGCTGCAAAGCCAGCAAGTTGCTAGCAGTCAAAACTTAGAGCAAGCAGTTGCAGTCAATCCTGGGGAATTGTCAGACGGTGAATTTTTAGCTCCCTACGTCAGGGAAATAAAAATTAATTCCGAAACCCTAGAACAACTTCACCCAACTCATCACTAAAAATAGTCATTAGTTCCTGGCACTGAATCTTTGATCCTGAGCTAATAACTAATGACTAATAACTAATGACTAATAACTATGACACAAGCACAGTTCCAAGAAAGTGCCAACACTGAGGCTCGCGGAACAGCGCCCGCCGATAGACATTGGCGCGACTACTTCACTTTTAATACCGACCACAAAGTCATCGGTATTCAATACCTAGTCACAACATTTATTTTCTATCTAATCGGCGGCGTGATGGCCACTTTGGTGCGAACAGAACTCGCCACCCCCGACGCCGATTTTGTCACCCCCGAACTCTACAACAGTTTATTTACTGTTCACGCCACGGTGATGATCTTTCTGTGGATCGTACCCGCCGGAGCCGGATTTGCTAACTTTTTGATCCCTTTAATGATTGGGGCAAAAGACATGGCATTTCCCAGGCTGAATGCGATCGCCTTTTGGCTGATTCCCGTAGGCGGCGTGTTGCTGTTGAGCAGTTTTTTGGTGGGAGCTCCACAGGCGGGTTGGACTTCCTATCCACCTTTGAGCTTAGTTACTGCTCAAGCAGGCGAAGAAATTTGGATTCTCAGCGTCTTAATACTAGGAACTTCTTCGATTTTGGGGGCGGTGAATTTTGCCGTTACCATCTTTACCATGCGGGTTCCGAGCATGGGTCTCAATGATATGCCTTTGTTTTGCTGGGCGATGATTGCGACTTCAGCGCTGACTTTGATTGCTACTCCAGTGTTAGCCGCAGCTTTGATTTTGCTGTCGTTTGACTTGTTAGCGGGGACGGCATTTTTTAACCCGACCGGCAACGGCGATCCCATCGTCTACCAGCATTTATTCTGGTTTTATTCGCACCCGGCAGTTTACATTATGATTATGCCCTTTTTCGGGGTGATTTCAGAAGTTTTGCCGGTGCATTCGCGCAAGCCAATTTTTGGTTATTTGGCGATCGCATATTCCAGTCTCGCGATCAGCTTTTTGGGCTTGATCGTGTGGGCCCACCATATGTTTACCAGCGGCACTCCCGGCTGGCTGCGGATGTTTTTTATGATCACGACTATGATCATCGCCGTACCAACTGGGATTAAAATATTTAGCTGGTTGGCAACTATTTGGGGAGGCAAACTCCGGCTTGTCAGCGCCATGCTATTTGGGATGGGTTTTATCTCAACATTTGTCCTCGGCGGTATCACCGGGATTATGGTAGCTTCCGTACCTTTCGACATTCACGTTCACGACACTTATTTTGTCGTCGCTCACCTACACTACGTGCTGTTTGGCGGCTCAGTGTTTGGCATTTACGCTGCTTTTTACCACTGGTTCCCCAAAATGACGGGGCGGATGATTAATGAATTTTGGGGTAGAGTTCACTTTGTTTTAACCTATGTTGGCTTTACGGTAACTTTCTTGCCGATGCACGCTTTGGGGATGCAAGGAATGCCTCGGCGGGTGGCAATGTACGACCCGAAATTTACCACAATTAATGTCATTTGTACTGTCGGTGCTTATATGCTGGCAGTGTCTACAATCCCGTTTATCATTAATGTGATTTGGAGCTGGAGGTACGGCCCGAAAGCAGGTGACAATCCTTGGCAAGCTTTGAGTTTGGAATGGATGACGACTTCGCCGCCGCCTATCGAAAATTTTGAAGGAGTTCCCGTATTAGCAACGGGGCCTTACGATTACGGCATGGAAAAAATTCAGCATACTGGGGAACGTCTCAGGCTCAAGCTGAGGGAAAATGCCACCCGCAACGCCCAGAAAACAGGTATTCCTATTGCGGAGGCTCAAGCTTCAACTTTCTTTGGCGGTACTGCCACTTTGGTCGCTCCTGAATCAGAGATAAATGTTGATTCTCCCGCTGATGAAAGTCAAGATGGCGAATAGTTATTAGTCATCAGTCATCAGTCCTTGTTGACTGTTGACTGTTGACTGTTGACTGTTAACTAATGCCAACTGACAACTGACAACTGACAACTGCCAACTGCCAACTGCCCACTGACAACTGACTTCTTCATTACCAATTTCTTATGCAAATTCCAGCGATCGATCCGGCAAAAACAGCCCTGAATTACCACCACGAGGCTGAGGTAGAAGCACACGGTGTCGAGCATCCCGACCACCGAATGTTAGGTGTAATTGTGTTCTTGTGCGCTGAAGGCATGATATTTTTCGGTATGTTTGCCGCGTATTTGATTTATCGGGCGATGGCCCCCGCGTGGCCTCCTGAAGGTACGCCCGATCGCGAGTTATTGCTGCCGGGAATCAATACGGTAATTCTGATTGCTAGCAGTTTTGTGATTCACAATGCGGATACTGCAATCAAAAAAAATGATGCCGCAGGAATGCGTAATTGGCTGCTCGTAACTATTGCTATGGGCGCAGTTTTCTTGTTCGGTCAGGTTTACGAATACGCTCATTTAGAGTTTGGCTTGACGACGAATTTGTATGCCAGTTGCTTTTACGTTTTGACTGCTTTTCACGGCTTGCACGTTACGTTGGGAGTGCTGCTGATGGTAGCGGTGGTGTGGCGATCGCGCGCGCAAGGTCACTATTCTAGCGAGCACCACTTCGGAATCGAAGCGACTGAGATTTACTGGCACTTTGTGGATGTGATTTGGATTGTTTTGTTTCTGTTACTGTATATTTTGTGATCCCAGAGGCTTTTCAACCTCTGCCACAAGAGATTTGTATGACCCCCAACAGGGGGTTTTTTTATTGTTTGGAGAGTGCGCTTGAGCTTCATTCACATGAATCAAAGCCGATCGCGCTAAACTATAGTCATTTCAAATAAAAAAGAGACACTATTGAGCGCAGTAGGCACAGATGAGTTCATCTAAAGATGTGCCAGGAGGAGCATACATTCTGGCTCGCTTTAAGGCACTAAAATCGTGTTCAATATCGTTCAGGTCGGGAGAATATTTTGGGAGAAAAAGAACTTGATGCTCCGTTTCCTCTACCAGTTCTCGAATGGCTGTTTTTCGATGAATCGGTGCATTATCCATGATTAATATAGATGGCTTGGTAAGAGAGGGTAATAAATATAAAGATAACCACCCTTCAAAACCTTCTGCATTGAGGCTGCCCGTAAAAACCATTGGGGCAATTAAGTCCTTTTCTCCTTTCCTTCTTCCGGCTACTAGATTTTCTCTTTTCCCCCGTTTTCCTGACTTTTCACCCCAGATTTTTTTGCCTTTTTTTGACCAGCCTAATGCACAATCTTGAAACTCTTCAAATCCTGACTCATCAATAAAAACCAGACTTTGACTTCCCGATACTTTAATTAATTCTCGGAGATATCTGTAGTATTTCATTCTTTCTTCTCGGTTTCTCTCCTGGTAACGAAGTTCTTTTTTTTTCGAGTAATTTTCATTTCTTTAAGAGCATAAGATATGGCGCTGGGTCTGACCCCAAACTTCTTGGCTCGGTCGATTAATCTGGCATCTGGATTCTCTTTTACATCGTTTTCTAAGGCTTTCCAATCTAGCTTTCTCTTACGTCTTTTTACCTTGGTGGCCAATACGGTCTGTCCGACCCAGCCACCGATATATCGTTGCCCTTCCTACCTGAAAAAGTCCGGTTGCTTGAGCGATACGACCACCATTTTCTACATAATCCACTACTCTTTTTCTCAAATCAATACTGTAAGACATTTTCCTACCGGGTTGACTATTCTTATTAATTTTACCTCATTTTTAAATAGTCTCATACTTATTTGAAATGACTATAAAAGTAGCAATTCTCCTATCCAGCAGCATTGAGAAAATTATGCAGTGCGAATTGTGCGATCGACAAATGGAAGCATTAACCGCCCATCACCTCATCCCCAAACAAAACACCAAGCGGAAAAACGAAGATCCAAGCCCGACAATCGATATTTGCTCAGCCTGTCACCGCCAGATTCACTCTCTATTTGACAACAAACACCTCGCCCAAGAGCTCAACACCCTGGAAAAGCTCAAAAATGACCCTGAACTCCAGAAATTTGTCTCTTGGATTAAGAAACAAAAAACCGACAAACGCATTCAAGTACGCGGCAAAAAAGCTTGATCGCATAGCCAGAACTCAGATATATAGTCCTAGACGCAGTTACTGTCTGCAGCCCGGTTTCTTCATTAATTTTTCGTTCCCTAACCCAAAATTTTACA
Source organism: Microcoleus sp. S13C4 (assembly GCF_036700865.1). Classification (NCBI taxonomy): domain Bacteria; kingdom Bacillati; phylum Cyanobacteriota; class Cyanophyceae; order Oscillatoriales; family Microcoleaceae; genus Microcoleus; species Microcoleus sp. S13C4. The sequence goes on along the minus strand of NZ_JAUBPS010000031.1, from coordinate 37,964 downwards.
TAGAAACCCGGTTTGTTTGCGTAAATCCTAGTATAGTGATTTACTTATTTGTAACAAGCTGCAACAATTATCATGAACCTTACCTCCCTCGAACTCGCAAAAGACCGAGCGCGCATCTTCAAAAACTACCTCCAAATGCAAATAGATGCCCAAGCTAACATAAACAAACTCGCTTTTTTAGACCGGGGCATTGAAAAATCCCCTTACCAACAAGAAATTAAAAACTATCCAGATTATCTCAAACAGAAACCCGACGGCTTAAAAGTAATTAGCTCTATTCCCGGCCCCAATAATCCCCTCAAACTTACTGCCTTTCCCAGCCTGGGAGAACTACCTCAAATTAACTCTCAAGCTTTAAATTTTCTCCACGAAGACATCAAAGAAGCCTGCGTTTGCATTGGTACTTTTGTAGACGGGAAAATTCAGGCGCAGTGGCTGGGAAAAAACGCACTTACTAATGCTGAGCAGTGGAGTGCTACTAAAATTATCCCACTCCTTAATATCGTCAGTCAAGTAAATAGTATATATCCCGACTGCGACATTGACAACTGCGTTGTGAGAGATGGCAACGGGCTAAAAGAGGATTTTTACTTTTACGATGTAGCAAAAGACATGATTAGCTATGCCTCAAATATAGCAAGTTCAAACTCCTTAGCTGCGATGTTCAAACGCTTCGATACTCGCATAGGACTAGAGCAATGGCTAAAGAACGCTACTGGCAATAATGAGCTAATTTTTCGCGGCGATTACGGCGAAAATCCTTATCACAACAACCCAAAAATTTTTGATCTCAGCAAAAAACAAGTGCTGCTAACTGCCGCGCCAAACAGCATCAAACAAAATAATTCCGTATCTGCTTATGACTTGACCAGGCTGATTTCAATGTTAGGATGGCACTTCCATATCGAACAGCGATCGCGCATGAAAGGATCTCAGTGGAACAGCTTAGAAAGCATTGTCCGAGCAATGGGACATGACAGCGCTCGATATGTGGACGTAGCAATTAAAACTTTGGGGATGGATAGCCTTATCACTTCTCCAGTAATTATCTCAAAATTAGGTTACGGACTGAGCGCGATCAGGGGAACCCTAGAAACAGTTTATGTGGCTTTAGTGCGGTTTGTTGACGAGCGGCCGAAGGCGGCGGGAAAGCCGGCAAAACTCAGAACTTTAGCCATGACTTTGCGGGCAGAAAAACCTGTAGGCAGTTCCAGCAGTGTCGATCGCCTGGCGATCGAACTCGACGCGAGATTTGGCGCCGAAGTCACGGAAATTCTCCGCCGGTTGTTTGCGGAAGAATTTTAAAGGCGGGCGATCGACTAATTAGAAAGTCGGTGAAACTTACGGTAAAGCATCCTCTCTACCGGCTTTCCTCCCCGCAAATGTTGCTCAGTTATTGTCGCAACTTCTTCAGGGCAAACGCCATTGTACCAAACCTCTTCTGGCAGCGCCAACACCATCGGGCCGTTGCCACACTGTCCCAAACAACTGCTAGCAACAACTTCAACTTCTGAAGGCGACAATTTCTGAAAAGCTGCCAGTACCTTTGCTGAATTTTGCTTGCGACAAGTGCGGTTTTGGCAAACAAGAACTTGCCTAGAAGATTCTTTAATTTTCATATTTTTTACTTGACACTGGGCTACATATATGCTATTTTTTTATCATGGGAATAGGTGCGGCCATATATGCCCAAATTTTATATATGCCCAGATTTTAAAGTGCGCCGCAGCGCACCCTACGGTTAATCTGGTGACAAACCTTTGGAAGCCAACCATTGTCGATCGAACAAACGGGACTGATACCGAGCCCCGCCGTCGCAGAGTACCGTAACAATCGTATGTCCAGGCCCCATTTGCTTCGCTAAAGCCACCGCCGCGGCGACATTAATCCCCACAGAACCGCCCATAAACAGCCCTTCTTTCCTCAGCAGTTGGTAAATCACCCGGACAGCTTCAGTATCGTGAATTTGGATGGCGTCATCTACCGGGGCATTCTCCATATTTGCAGTGACGCGGGTGGTGCCAATTCCCTCCGTAATCGAACTACCTTCAGTCTTAATTTCCCCAGTTTTGAAATAACTGTAAAGCCCGCTGCCCATCGGGTCTGCCAAGACAATTCTAACAGCAGGATTTTTTTCTTTTAAAAACATTCCTACGCCCGCAAAAGTGCCGCCAGTACCAGTAGCTGTTACCCAAGCATCAATTTTACCGTTTGTTTGTTCCCAAATTTCCGGGCCAGTTGTCTCGTAATGAGCTCGGCGATTGGCTAAATTGTCAAACTGATTTGCCCAGACTGCATTCTCCATTTCTGCTGCCAATCTTCCCGACAATTTTACATAATTATTTGGGTCTTTGTAAGGAACAGCGGGAACAGTCCGAACTTCAGCGCCCAAGGTTTTCAAAGCATCGATTTTTTCTTGAGATTGGTTATCGGGAATCACAATCAAACATTTGTAACCTTTAGCGTTGCAAATGTGGGCTAAACCGATGCCAGTATTGCCCGCAGTGCCTTCAACAACAGTGCCGCCCGGTTTCAGCAAGCCTTTTTCTTCTGCATCTTTGATGATGTATAAAGCAGCCCGGTCTTTTACAGAACCGCCGGGATTGAGAAACTCTGCTTTACCGAGAATTTCGCAGCCAGTTTCATCGCTGAAGCTGTTTAAGCGAATTAGTGGCGTGTTGCCGATTGTGCCTACAAAGCCGTTTTTAATATCCATATTTTTTGCCTGTTTGCATCCTATTATTAATTTTTACAATAAGTTGATATTATTGCTACCACTTTTACCAAATCTTGGTCATATTGAGTATAAATCCCGGCAAAACGGGGTCGCCGCTAACTGTCGCCGGATTCTCCAAACATTCCTCTGGCAAACCGGGACGGTAAATATAAACTCTGCGATTTTTGCGGTCTATAAGCCAGCCTAACTGCACTCCTGGTTCTCTGATGTATTCTGCCATCTTTGCTTGCAGTGGCTCTAAGTCCTCAAAATCTGGTCTGAGTTCAGCTACAAAGTCAGGGCAAATTGGTGCAAATTTTTCTTGCTGTGCTTTTGATAAAGCATTCCACCTTTCCAGTTTAATCCAGGAAGCATCAGGCGATCGCACGGAGCCGATCGATAAAATAAATCCTGTACAAGAAGCAAAAGCAATGCCAGTTGCGTCTCCCTTTGTCCAAATTCCCAATTCTCCAGTTAAGATAGCATTGCGGTTGCTGCTGATTCCCCCAACGAGAGTCAATAATAGTATTTCTCCCTGCTGGCTGCGTTCAATTCGCAAGTTGCGATTTAATTGACAGAAATCGAAAAACTGGCGGTCTGTCATTTGCAATTTTGGTGGCATTCGCAATACGATCGGAGATGACAGCATTTTGCCTTTCCTGAAATCTAAATTCTCAAACAAGATTGCATAATTTCTCTGTTTGTAGTGAGGACTTCAGTCCTCAAAAATGAGGATTAAAGAATGAAGTCCTTACTACAAACAGGGTGGTAAATTAAACCTATTTATTGGGCTGAGGAGTCATCCGCAAATAAGGCTTAATCGGCGTATAACCTTTAGGAAATTTCTCTTCCAACTCTTTCGGGTCGGTAATCGAAGGTACGATTACGCAATCGTCGCCGTCTTTCCAATCAACCGGAGTCGCAACGCTGTATTTGTCGGTAAGTTGCAAGGAATCAATTACTCGCAAAATTTCATTAAAATTCCGACCAGTGCTCGCGGGATAAGTAATGCTCAAACGCAATTTCTTTTCCGGGTCAATAACAAAAACTGTGCGGATTGTTAAGTTGTTCAGAGAGTTAGGATGGATCATGTCGTAAATGTCGGAGACTTTACGATCGCCATCTGCTAAAATCGGATAATTGAGGGTGACATTTTGAGTTTCCTCAATATCTTTAATCCAGCCCATGTGAGAATCCACATCATCGACGCTGAGGGCAATGGTTTTGACCCCCCGCTTTTCAAATTCAGACTTTAGACGGGCCACTGCACCAAGTTCTGTGGTGCACACTGGAGTATAGTCTTTCGGGTGGGAAAACAAGACGACCCAGCTATCCCCAGCCCAGTCGTAGAAATTGATTTCCCCTTCAGACGAAGCTTGAGTAAAGTTGGGAACTGTATCGCCTAATCGCAGAGTCATAACTGATTTCCTCTAATTTTATTTAAGGACTGTTCCTTATCATGCCATAATTGCCCGGTTTCTCGATCGAGCTGTAAAGGATTCTAAACTTTTTGGTCGATCGCTCGGCAATTCCACTACTGTAATGTATGTGTGGCTTATAACGCTGAATTTTCTTGCTATGCTTTACTTTTTGCTTAAGGCAATACAGCCTGTTTTAGTCCCGCTGTGTTTTGTCTCCGCTTGGGGCTTAGTTATTTTGCTCTGTTTGAGTGTCGGGCGTACAGTCACCGACTCCCTGCGTCGAGCTCAGCGGATGCACCAAATCCCTTGTGCTAACTGCGTATTTTTCACCCGCGACTACCACCTCAAGTGTCCCGTTCAGCCTACAATAGCTTTATCTGAAGATGCGATCGACTGTCCTGATTATCGATCGCAATCGGGAATTTACGGTTAAAAAATCCGGCCGCCGCTTTACATATTTCTTAACATCTCTCGCTCTTTCCATTAAACTTAAGTTTTGGTAAAGAGATTTTCAGGAGTGTGGAAAGAATGCTAATTCAAAAGCTAAATGCCTGCGACGAGTTTATTGCTGGCGACGGTACTCAACTGCGAGAATTACTGCATCCAGACAAACAAGCTGTGGATTTGCGTTACAGTTTAGCCCACGCCACTTTGCCACCGGGACAAACTTCTGCGCTGCACTCCCTGACAACTTCTGAAGTTTACTACATCCTCTGCCGCGTTGGAGAAATGCACATCGACGACGAAAATCAATTCGTGGAAGCCGGAGATGCAGTTTACATTCCCCCAAACGCCAAGCAGTTTATTTACAACTGTGGCACGGAGCCGCTAATATTTATTTGTATCGTCGATCCCGCGTGGCGGAAGGAAGACGAGACAATTTTCCAATAATTTTCTAGTTTTTCTCCTTTTATGCTCGTTACCCGGCTCTGCCCGGTAACGCATATCTAGAGGCTCTGCCTCTACTGCAAAAAACATCACAAACCGAAAATCTATTTTAACAACAACAGCACCCAGCCATATGTACCGAGTGATTTCCTCTTTTTTCAACTTCGATGCGGAGTTGCAATAATCCTCGGATTCAGTTGCATTGCTCCCCTCTAATTAGTTGAGGAAGTATCAGCTTTGTTGGTGGGTGCTGCTATTGATTTTTGATGAGACAGATGTGAGATTAGACAGCGTTTTACTCCTTAGATTCTATTGTGAACTTCGCTGCGGTATCTAGATGTGGTATCTGTCAGAGAAGCTTTTTGTTCGCTTCATATTATTAATTTAGCACCTTCTTTTAGAAGCGCAAGTACCTGCAACTAAACTTTACATTTTTAGAAGTAACTGCGGATAATTATGAAGTTAAATTAAGCATTGAGCTTTCTAGCTGCTCAGCTAAAATAGTAGAGTTCGGCTGTGCTTGCTGCTGCGAGAAACGGCATAATATTTGTATGAAAACAACCAAACTCATCAAACTGTGCGCCTTATCGCTGAGTATATTTCTGCTGTGCAGCAGTATAGTGACAGCGCAAACGACGGCGAACCCTCAACCTGGGCAGACTTACACTAACCAAGAGATTCTGCAACAGTTGGTGAAGGCAAAAGTCGTGTATCTGGGAGAAACCCACGATAGCGTAGAGGACCACCAAGCTCAACTAAAGATTATCCGAGAAATGCAGCGGCAAAATCGGAAAATTGCGATCGCGATGGAAATGTTTCAGCGTCCCTTTCAAAGCGCGATCGACAACTACTTAGCAGGTAAACTGACTGAAGAGCAATTAGTCGAGCAAACAGAGTACGATCGCAGATGGCGCTTTCCCTGGGAATCTTACGCCCCCATTTTGCGGTTTGCCAAAGAAAATCAACTACCCGTCCTCGCCTTAAATACACCCTCCGAAGTAACGAGAAAAGTTGCCAGTCAAGGTTTAGAAAGCCTCACAGCCGAGGAAAAAAAGCACATTCCCCCAATATCGGAAATTCGCACCGACAACGCCGAATATCGGCAACTGCTGCTAGAAGTTTACCAGCAACACCAAAAGGCTGAACAGGGAAATAGTACGGCTTTTGAAAGATTCTTGCAAGCCCAAGTTTTGTGGGACGAAACTATGGCGGAAAAAATAGCTGAATTTGTCAAAGCAAACCCCGACTATCAAGTTGTGGTGTTGGCGGGGAAAGGACACATTATTGACGGTTACGGCATTCCCAGTCGCGTCGAGAGGCGTTTGGGAGTTGGGAATGTAAAAATGCGATCGGTTTTACTCAATTCCAGTGACAATCCTGTTTTGTCGGCAGATAGACCCATTGCTGACTTTGTTTGGAATCATTGATTTGATATGATCTCAAAAATATAACGCACTCAGCCAGAGGGAGAACCAAATCGTGAAAGTCAAGCGTCTAAAAATGAACTCATTCCGAGGCATCAGCGATTTGACCCTGGAGTTTGATACAGATGAGCCGACTGTGTTCATCGGTATCAACGGTGTGGGGAAGTCCAGCATACTTGAGTGTTTGGCTATTCTTCTCTCCTGGCTGACAAAGCGAATTCAAACTCCCAATAGTTCTGGACGTTCTTTCAACGAAGATGATATCAAAAAAGGATGCAAAGAAACTCACAACGAAATTACAATTTCAATCAATGACTGGCCGGAAGTGGTATGGTCTTTAACCAAGGTCAGTAAAGGGCGAAGCAAGAATACTAGCAGCAACCTTGGGGACTTAAAAAAAGTTGTTGATCACATACACAGTCAGTTAGATGCTAATTCTTACGCAGCATTGCCTCTGGCTGTTTACTACCCAACTAACCGTGCCGTACTTGATATTCCTTTGAAGATTAGGACGAAACATTCGTTTGAGCCGATAACTGCTTATGACGAGGTTCTCACGGGAGGGCAGATCGATTTTAGGCGCTTTTTTGAATGGTTTAGAGAGCGGGAAGATTTAGAAAACGAAGAACGACTATTACGACTATTTAATTATGATTTACGACTAAATGAGCCTGATGAGTATCGCGATCGCGAACTAGAAGCAGTCAGATATGCGATCGCTAACTTACTAGACGGCTTTTCAAATTTACGGGTTAGGCGATCGCCTTTGCGAATGACTGCAGACAAACAAGGCGATGAACTGATCGTCAATCAACTATCCGATGGTGAAAAATGCTTGTTAGCACTAGCAGGAGATTTAGCAAGGCGTTTGGCGATCGCAAATCCGAATCCAGATTGCAATCCGCTTGAGGGTTCCGGCGTTGTTTTGATTGACGAGATTGAGCTCCACTTGCACCCAAAATGGCAACGGGCGATTATTCCGAATCTTAAAAAAACATTTCCAAATTGCCAGTTTATAATTACGACTCATTCGCCACAGGTAATCAGCGATCTCAAATGGGTTCATCTTTTGAGGTCAACATCTGAAGGAATTGCGATCGAGCGAGTACCATCCTTTGGGAAAGATAGCAATCGGATTCTAGAAACGCTTATGGGAACTCCAGAACGTCCGCAGGAAATTAAGGAAGATTTACGTGAATTGTTTCGCTTGATAGACAAGGGCGAACTCGGAAAGGCACGGCAATTTCGCCAAGAATTAGCACACAGAATGGGAGAAGAAGATCCTGAATTTGTGAGAGCAGATTGGCTAATTCAACGCAAGGAAATTCTCCATAAATGAAATATATTCAAAAGGGGAAAGAACCTCAAAATTTTTCCGACTGGAAGGCTACACAGAAGTCTCTCGGTGTCAACTATGATTACAAAAGTCTTTCCAACCCTGAGAGAGGATCGGTACACATTTCTTTGCTAAGTGAACAAGGCTATATTTGCTGCTACTGCTGTAATAGTGTTGACCAAAGTAATAGCCATATTGAACATCTAGACCCTCAGAGCAAGACTGATGCAGAATTATCTGTTGAGTACACAAATATGCTAGCTTCTTGTGGCCGAGATACAAATAAGCCAGGGTATCGTTGGCCAGAGTATTGTGGCAATAAGAAGGGGGATCTTGCGATCAGGGTTTCGCCACTACAAGCCAACTGTGAAGAATTTTTTAATTACTCTAGCACTGGTGAGATACTGCCAACTGCAAATAATTTAGCTCATCAAAAAGATGCTGAAACAACCATTGAAGTTTTGGTACTCAATCATTATGACTTAATGCAGGGACGAATTAAAGCACTTGAAGCATTGCAAGGAATCATGACACAGCAAGAAGCAGAATTATTAGCTCAAGTTTGTCAACAAATGAATGCACAAGGGCGATACCAGCCTTTTTGTAATGCAGTTTTGTATTTTCTCAAAAATTATTTTGGTGTTTCTTAAGTTGAATGTTACTCAAAGATTGCGCGATCGACGATCGGACTTAATATATACTTTACCCCACCGCATCACCCGATCGCACAAAATTAAATCGCCCGATCGCAGATTGCAGAAAGTCGATGCCCCAAGGCACACTTTACATATCGGTCATCGGTCGGTTATATTTACTACAAACCGCGCGCCCGGTGTGGGAGACTCCTCCGTCACGCCTGCCCAGTTTTTTAGTGGCGACAATTTATTTAACTAATATATCTTAATGAAAGAGACAGCGAGCCCCTTCCTTTGCTAAAATTTAGCTTGAAAATGTCAAGATTATCTTGTCAAAATATCAGGAAATACCGTGAACAATAGACCAAAAATACTTGCATTTGCCGGAAGTACCCGCGAAGCATCCTATAACAAACTGCTGGTAAAAGTGGCGGCTGCTGGGGCTACTGCGGCGGGTGCAGAAGTTACTTATGTAGATTTGCGCGATTTGCCGATGCCGCTATTTGACGAAGATTTGGAAGCAAAAGAGGGAATGCCAGAAAATGCCCGCAAATTGAAGGAATTGATGGTAGCGCATGACGGGTTTTTGATAGCTTCCCCTGAGTATAACAGTTCGATTACGGCTGTGTTGAAAAATGCGATCGATTGGGTATCGCGCCCAGCACCGGGTGAACCGGGATTGGTGGCATTTACTGGCAAAGTAGCGGTAATTATGAGTGCTTCCCCAGGCGGGATAGGGGGTATGCGGGGATTGGTTCATTTGCGATCGATCTTGGGGAATATTAACGTATTGGTACTCCCGGATCAGAAAGCAATTCCCCAAGCTTTTGAAGTATTTAATCCTGACGGTACAATGAAAGATCCCAAACAGCAGGACTCTGTGGAGAATCTCGGTGCTAAGTTGTCTAATGTGCTGTCGAAATTAATCGCATGAGGCAATAAATTCATTGTGGAGTTGGGAAACAGCAATGTTGTGTCCCAATCCCACCATCTGTTATTTTGCTGGCTGCATCAAGTGCGATCGCATCGCAGAATTGCTACGATCGTAGTTAATTGGCTGTTATTCTCACCCCCAAATTAACATGACATTCACCACATACCCAAAATCAGCACTTGCTAAAACCAGCAGCCAGGCTTGAGAATTGCACTTAGAAAATCATCCCTCTGGTGAATCCCTGAAATTGTACTATCGAGATGAGTGCGATCGCAAACCGCATAATTTTCTGAGTTTCTTCCCAGGTTTATTCTTGTATCTTCCCCCAGGCTAACTCTTCGACATAGCCAATATACCACTCATCTACTTTTTCCCACACCGCAGTAAATCTATTTACCCTTGTGCCTCTACTTAAAGACGGGGATAATTTTATTTCCGAGAGATAATAGGTAGTTGAAAACTTACCACAAATTGTAGCAGCACCGCATCACCCGATCGACGTAAAACAAAACCACCCGATCGCAGATTGCCAGAAATAGACGAGAGTAGGCATACTTGAACCATCGGTCATCGGTCGGTATATTTTTTCCAAACAGCACGGCAGGCGTGGGAGACTCCTCCGTCACGCCTGCCCTGCCGTTTTATTTAATAATTGTTCGATTTCCTACGGCATAGCTTCGCTTCACCTAAATTACCCCATTTTTTTCTTCTTCCAAGCCTCCACAAACGGCAAAAACACCGATACCAACTCCTGCCGATTCATCACCAAAGTCGGATAAGAAATCCTGCCGTAATTCTTCCCCACTTCCAGCGGAAAAATCCCCTGGGATTCCAGAGGCAACCAAACCGCACCCGCAGCCTTCACAATTACCCAACTCCCCGCAATATCCCAAACTTTTGGAGTCGCTTCCACCCCTCCCATAGCCACACCCGAAGCCACCGTCAAAAAATTGTAACTAGCCATGCCCAACATCCGAACTTTACTCGGAAGATGAGGCCCGATTCCCACACTCCGCGAACACAAATTAAAAAAATGATTGCCACTCATTTTATCAGCAGTCGGTCGAATTTGCTGCCCGTTTAAAAACGCACCTTGAGGCATATTGTCAAACACGCCACCCGCAAAATCAGGTGCAAAAAAACCGTGAAAAGACTGATTAATTGGCGGCAAATGCACGTAGCCAAAAACCGGAGTTCCACGATACAACAAACCCAAAGAAATACCCCAAATCGGAATTCCCCTAGCAAAATTAGTTGTAGCATCTAAAGGATCGACAATCCAGCACCATTCAGTATCGGGGAAAACGTGTTCGCCCTCCTCACTTAAAATCCCGTGAGTGGGGAAAGCAGATGCGATCGCACTTCTAATCTCCGCATCAGCCCAATTATCGGATTTCGTAACCAAACTCCCGTCATCCTTCTCATCCGCTGGGACGGAACCGAAATCTTGCAACAACTGCTGTCCGACTCTCTCGACAGTAACCCGTGCAAAACTTAAAATAGAATCCCAAAAATTAGTCATTAGTTATTCGTTATTAGTTATTGGTTATTGATTATTGGAACTAACAACTGCCACAGCCCAACTGACAACTGACACCGACCAACTGACCAAACATTAGTCTAATTCATTTTCAAGAATAGTGGCGATCGCACTTTTAGCATTATCCTGAAACTCCCGAACATCCACCCTACCTAACAGCCAAACAGCCAGAATCATACCCACCGCCGGCACAGCAAAAACCAACCCGTAAGCCAACATCGGCACCCCAAACAAACTTCTGCCCAAATCCAAAATAGCACCGCCGCTAACCGTCGCCACACCCCGCGCCATCGCCTGCGACAAACCCCAAGCGCCAATAAAAGTCCCAGCAGTTTCTGCAGCAGTCAAATCCAACATCAAACTCAGTGCACCCGTCGTCGTAATTCCCGAAGCTAGACCAAACAACATTAAAGCCGACTTAAACACAATTGGATTACCTGTAAATCCAGATAAAATAATCAAACCTAAACAAGCCGCCACCGACAAACAGCCCAACCTAATCGTATTTTGCTTGCCGATGCGCGGTACAATAAAAAAACCAGTTGTAGCCAAACCGATCAGAGTACCAGTACCGTAAATAGCATTCAACCGAGTAGTTTCCGAAATCGGCATCTTAAAAATTTCCCCGCCGTAAGGTTCCAAAACCGCATCCTGCATAAACAAGCAAATTGTCATAATCAGCAGGAAAGTAAAAAATAAACCGGTTTGACGGCTAGCAGTCAAAATCCGCAGCGCACTTCCCAGAGTAATTTTATCTTCTCGGTTCACTGCGCTCGATCGCACCCCGTAGCGCGAATACTTTTTCTCCACCCCAAAAGTCGCAATCCCCACCAACAGCAAAACCAGCGCCGGCACCTTCACAAACAAACCATTAATCGAAGCCTGCAACACTTCCCGCGACACATCCCCATCAATTTGCTTCAGCAAACCGCTGCTAACAATCGCCCCGATAATAATACCAACCATCAGCATCGACCACACCACACCCACCAACTTCGATCGATCTTCCTCATCAGAAACATCCACCAACAAAGCAGCAAAAGGAGTCGAACTCGAACAAATAGCAATACCGTAAAGCGCAAAAATCAAACCCAACAAACCCACCCAACCGTAAGTAGGAGTAGTCCACCCCACCGCCTCCAAACTGCCGCCTAAGCGCAACCTATCAGCATCCAAACTGTCACCCAAGCGCCACATTACCTGCACCGCCAAAAAAGCAGAAATCACAAACAAAACGCTTCCTACCCACACATAACCCGTGCGGTGATGCCCAAACAAAGGCCTAGCATCAGACATTTGCCCGAACCACACCCTAGCCGGTGCCACAAACTGGTGCATCGCCAGCGTACCCGCCACCACAGTAGCCGGAATCGCCAACTCTTTAATCATCACGCGATTGAGCACCCCCAGCGTCAAAATCGACATCATGCCCAATCCCATCTGAAACAAACCCAACCGGAACATAGTCAGGAGGGTAACTCTCTTGATAGCAGGAGTCGCGGAATCTGTTAATCTAGAATCTGGCAAACGGTTGATAGACATAACTATTCAAATAAACACAGCATTTGCATTTATAGTAACTGACATATCACAAGCCGCCGCCATTCTTCCCCAGGCTAGAAGCTCGATCGCGATTATTCCTATAAATTCATATAAAAATAAAGAGAATCAATAACTGTGGATTTACCAACCGTGACAACCATTACCCTAGGACAAAACGGCCCAGCCGTCATTCCCCTGTGCGTCGGAACTTGGGCTTGGGGCGACAAACTATTTTGGAACTACGGCAGCAACTACGGCGCCGCCGAAGTCGAAGCAGCATTCAAAACATCCCTAGACAGCGGAGTCAACTTTTTCGACACAGCCGAAGTCTACGGTAACGGCTTGTCAGAAGAATTACTGGGGCAGTTTCTCAAAAAAACCACCCAACCCGTGCAAATAGCCACCAAATTCGGCCCCGTACCTTGGCGGATTACAGGGAAATCAGTTTCCGACGCTTTGAGTGCCAGCTTAAAACGCTTGCAAGTAGAACAAATAGCCCTCTACCAAGTGCACTGGCCATTCACTTTTTTGCTGAGTCAAGAAACCCTAATGAACGCCTTAGCCGATGAAGTAAAACAAGGCAGAATTCAAGCAGTAGGAGTCAGCAACTATTCAGTAGAACAGATGCGCGAAGCCCACAAAATACTAGCAGCCCGAGGCGTTCCGTTAGCAACAAATCAAGTCCGTTACTCCTTGCTGTCGCGGCAAGTAGAAAAACAAGGAATTGTGAGTGCAGCCCGCGAATTGGGGGTCACAATTTTAGCGTACAGCCCCTTAGCCCAAGGATTGCTCACCGACAAATACACAGCCCAAGAACAACCTACAGGAGCCCGCAAAATGGACTCCCGCTTCAGCAAAAGCGGCCTCGAAAAAATCGAATTAGTTATGTCCACGCTGCGAAAAATGGGCAAAAAGCGCGATCGTACGCCCGCCCAAGTTGCCCTAAACTGGTTGATATGCCAAAACGGAGTCATCCCCATTCCCGGTGCCAAAACCGCCAAACAAGCCCAAGAAAACGCAGGCGCATTAGGCTGGAGTTTAAGCCAAGATGAAGTCAACCAACTAGAACTAATGACTCGCCCCTGGCTAGAATAAATTTGTTAATTGTTGACTGTTGACTGTTGACTGTTGACTGTTCACTGTTCGCCGTAGGTTGGGTTTTACTTCACTCTACCCAACCTACAGTTCACTTTCTTCTCACCTCTTCCTTCTTCCCTCTCCCCTCTTCTTCCTTCTTCCTTCTCCCCTCTTCCTTATTCCTTCTTCCTTCTTCCTTCTTCCTTCTTCGTCTTACTATGAAAATCTTAACTGATTGGGGTTTCACGCGCGAAAGCTGGCGCAACAACAGCCGTGGCGAATATTTAGTTTTGCTTCAAGGAGCATTGCTCACAGGATTTGCAATCTTACCAGTTTATCAACTGCCCGGATTAAAAATTCAATCAACTCAATTACTTTATATTACCTGGTTTATGGCCAGTATGCTCGGCTTAAGCGGATTAATTTTCATCATCAAAGGATTGATAGACTTAGGAAAAAATCTCACACCTTTACCGTATCCCATAGAAAACGGAGAATTAGTCCAAACAGGCATTTACGGAATAGTGCGGCATCCATTATACAGTGGCTTAATTTTTGCCGCCCTCGGCTGGACAATTTTTCAAATGAGCATATCCCACTTAATAGCCAGCGCAATATTAATAATATTTTTCGAGATTAAAGCCAGCCGCGAAGAAACCTGGTTAACCGAAAAATATCCACACTATTCACAATACAGCCAGCGAGTCAAAAAACTACTTCCCGGAATCTATTAAAAGCTCGATTGCCCATAAAAAAACCCGAGCGAAGTTAACAGATTGACATTAATTGGGATTTATGCTAAAAATGGCGTAATCAATTATGAATTTCAACAGCCATGCTACGTTTAAATATCAAACTGTTAAAAACAGCATTCCCCTTCGCAGCTTTATCATTATTGCTCAGCAGTTACGCTACCAACACAAACCCTTCTCAAACACCTAAAAATCTATTTCACTTTACCGACTCTCAGACCACTACCTCACCTAGAAAACAAAAACCCAATTTAGTCCTAGGTGATGTCAACAGTGAAAAAGCAGCAATTAAATCAGTTGTCATATTAAATCTGAAAGCTTTGAATGAAGAAAATATAGAAGCTTTGATGGCGACAATAGACCCAAAGTCTCCAGGATTTGAACTAACAAAAAATGCGATGGCACAAGGTTTTTCGCTCTACGACTTAAATTATGTAATGAACAAATTTGATGTGGCAACCATTTCCGGCAATACAGCGATAGTTACAGTAGATCAAACGACAACAAAAATTAGAGGCCCGCAGTTCAGAAATAATAGAGTGCTGTTAAGGCACCTATTCAACAAATATAATGGAAAATGGAAATTTTTTAGCTCTGAGATTCAGAAAGTTGAGTATTTAAACTAGACAATTAAGACTAACGCACGAGAAGGGTAAATTGCAATTGTCTAGACCAGGCAGAGCAGAATTAAAGACGACTAATGACTAATGACTATCATTCATGCTTTGCGCCGTCCGGCATAATCGCCCCCTTTAAATTCGCTCCTGCTAACTTGCTACTAAGCAGCAAAGCATTCCTCAAATTAGCACCCTTTAAATTAGCCTCTTCAAGGTTGGCCATCCAGAGATTTGCCCCTCCAAATTCGCCCCCTACAAGTTAGCATTAACCAGGAAAGTCCCTTTCATGAAAGCACCTTTTAAATTAGCCTTTTTCAAGTTATTAGATCCCAAATAAGCATTCTCTAGAAAAGCATTTTCTAAATTGCTGCCCTCCAAATTTGCCCCAGCCAAATTGCTGCTTATCAGGTAGACCCGCGCAAATTTGCTTGTTTTAAATTAGCATTGACCAAATTGGCACTCCACAGATTGGCATCTTTGAGGTTAGCATTTTCTAAATTAACGCCTTCGAGAAAAACAGCCCTCAAATTAGTCCCTGAGAGATTGCAATCCCCACATTCTCTGGCTATAAGCAAGTGTCGGACTCGATGCTTGACTGAGAAAATGTGGGCTGTGAAAATTATCAAACCTGTACCTGTTAAGGCGATAATACTAAAAGTTGTCAGTTTGATCGCACTTACAAGTTTTCTCTGTTGTATTTCTCGGAAAATCCGCTCGCAGCCCCTAAAAATATTTACAGAATTGCTCATATTTTTAATCCAGTGTTTTGCTTCCCTGCCCTTCCCCTTCCCTATGAAAAAACAGTTAAAATTTAAATTCCTGACGATCGCACTTATTGTAAGCTTAGCAATAATCGGTGTCGGATGCGATCGCATTTTCACCAAACCCTTTCAACTTCCCGCCTCAGCCAAACAAGAACCCTGGCCAATTCAAACAGGCCTCCGATCAGCCATCCTCCGTGACAACATACCAACAGTCAATCGCCTAGTTTTAGTACCAGACGAAGCCACATTCTTAGCAGCAATCCAAAAATGGAATCTCAAAGGAAACTGGCCTATTCTCATCGAAGACAAAAAATATGCGCCGATGTTTTTGCAGCGCTTTCAACCCGAAGAAATAGTCCGCTTGCCAAGCATCAAACAGCAACTGCCAAAAAATCAAAAACTCCAACAATTAATGCTGAATGCAGCAGCCGCAGCTTGGAAGGCCACCGATACTCCAACCTTAAAAGCACAATGGAAGCAACTCGGCTGGGAACCTCCAGGAGTAGTAATCACATCAGAAAACGACCCGGCACGTTCTGCAGCAGTTGCCTTAGCAGCCGCTCACGGTCAACCTTTAGTCTTTCTAGAAAGCAACTTCGGAAAACCCAACGATACCCTCAATAACACACAGTGGAAAAGTCTGCAACTAGCAGTTACAAAAGCCGTCGAATCAACCGGATATTTTTACTCTCAACTCGCAGACCCGATCGACACCATCACTATTGTACGCCAACTAGCAGTCAAATATCAATCTCCTGAAAAACCAGACGAACAACTAGCCGTTACCGACGGTTTGGGACGACACCCCAACGGCGAACGCTGGGCGGCTGTCGGCTGGATTTACGGCTCCGAAGTGCGATCGATCTATCAAGCCATGTGCGCCTTATTTCTCGATACCGAAACCGCCATGCTTTATGACAGTTACCCCAAGGAAGGAAATTGGGCAAAATATGAAATGGAGGAAGCAGCTAGCGGACTAAAAACCATAGGTTTGAATGTCGAAGTAGTCCAGCAACCAGAATCTAGCCTGGAAAAGTGGCGGAGTTTAGCCTCAAAACCGTGGACATTTGACTTAATATTAATGAATTCCAAAGGCTATCCCAAATCATTCCAAGTCGGCAACGGCGACGCTTCAGTTGAGGACATACCAAAACTTCAATTTCCCGCAGCAATCCACATGATTCACAGTTGGTCAGCAGCAGCGCCAGATGACAAAAACACCGTTGCCGGAAGGTGGCTAGAAAATGGTGCTTACGCATATATTGGCAGCGTCAACGAACCTTTTTTATCGGCCTTTATTCCACCTAAATTAATGGTCGATCGCCTGAAGCGAGGATCACCCTTTTTAATCGCAGCACGCCAGCTAGAATCCCGTCCCTGGAAAGTGGCCACCATCGGCGATCCGCTAATGTCGATCGCCAAACCCAGAACCAGAATCCCGCCCACTCAACAACCGATGTGATACAGCACTTCCGGGTGTTATGAGGTACAATAAGAATAGATTAAAAAAATACACCAATGAAAGCATATTCAGTAGATTTGCGGACAAAAATAGTAGCAGCCCATCAAGATCAGAAGCTGTCGATCAGAAAAACAGCAGCGATATTTTCCGTCAGTAAAAGCTTAGTTCAGAAACTGGTCAAGCAACAAAAAATAGAGGGAAATTTACAGCCGAAACCCAGGGGGAAACCGAGATACAGTCATTTGAATAATTCCACAGCTTCTTTGAGAGAAATAGTGGCAGCACATCCCGATGCAACCTTACTAGAATTGTGTGAGTTATTTGCCCAGAAGACGGGAAATTGGGTGGGTAGAACAGCCATGTGTAACGCCTTACAAAAGTTGGGATTAAATCGTAAAAAAAAACAGTGAGAAGTAGCCAAGCCGGCACGGAAAGAGTCATGAAGTTAAGGTTAGAGTATTGGGAAAAAGTCAAAGATATCGAGCAAAAAAATTTAGTATTTTTAGATGAGACTGGAGTATTGCTAGGTTTAAGCCGAAGTCATGCACGTTCCCAACTAGGGACTAGAGCCTATGCGGTCAAACCTTTTTATCGAGGCAAAAAAGTCACAGTAATTGGTGCAATTAGTTTCAAACGAGTAGTGGCATTAATGACCATGGACAACTCGATGGATAGCCAAGCATTTGAGGTATTTACCCTTGAAATGTTTAGTGCCACAATTGTGGGCGGGAGCAGTAGTAGTGATGGATAACTTACCAGCGCATAAAGTAGATTCAATTAAGCCCATGATTGAAGCGGTGGGTGCTTCTCTCTTGTGTTTGTCCCCATACTCTCCTGATTTTAATCCTATTGAATTATGGTGGTCGCAACTCAAATCTTTATTGATCCAGTTTTCACCAACCACCACTAAAATGGTTGACACCATAATTGCTGTGGCTCTTGACTTAATTAATCCGAAACATCTTAAAAACTGGTTTACTAATTGCTGCTACTGTACCTCATAACATCCGGAAGTGCTGTATTATGCGCGAGCGAGGGATTTGAGGTTTGAGATTTGTGGTTTGAGATTAGTGGTTTTAAGGTAAAGCCTCAAATCGCCAATTCTGTAATCAGAATGTTGTATTTCACTGAGTTATATGATATTGCAAGTTCCCTCATGCGATCGCCCTAAGCCCCAACAATGTAAATATAGTTAATTAGCATTATCGCCAGAGAGTATCTAAGTTTAAAAGTAACTGAGTATACAATGACCTAAAATTCGCCCCTCCTCAGAATCAGTCATTCCACCAGCCGCCCGCCCCAAAAATCCGCCCTAAAATACGCCTTAATTAACTTGTAAATTCCCGTAAAATCACTGACAATTAAAATAAGAAATAAAATGTAATATTTATCTAACTTCTCACAGAAGAATTAACCGCTAAATGAGAGCCACCCTTCCTGTGGATCTGCCGCCACCCGGCCCAACCGCAGCAACTCCCCAAGCCTCCCGCCTAAGCCCGCTATTCAACCGCCTGCACCCCAGCCCAGAAACGCTCCTGCTCATCCTCTCCCTAGTCATAGGGGGAGTTACGGGTGCAGGCGTCGTCACCTTTCACTACCTCATCCACTTCATCCACAGCCTGATGCTGGAAGACTTCATGGGTGCGATCGCCTCGAAAGGCTCTTGGACGCTAGCCTGCATTCCCACCCTCGGCGGAGTCATCATCGGGCTGATGCGCTGGCGGTTTCGGGACTTTGGCCCGAATATGTCTTCCTTAATTGCAGCAACCCGCGGGCTGCAAGAACTCTCCCCCCTCAAACCCATCACTAAAATGGTGGCGGCCTCAGTTTCCCTCGGCACCGGCGCCTCCCTCGGCCCGGAAGCGCCCAGCGTCGAAATCGGCGCCAACTTCGGAATGCTGCTGGCTCAAGTCTTACAGCTCTCCCCAGAACGGCAGCGCTTGCTCCTCGGCGCGGGAGCAGCAGCAGGTTTATCTGCCGGATTTAACTCTCCCATCGCCGGAGTCTTCTTTGCTTTAGAAGTCGTGCTCGGCAGCACCTTCGCCACTTCGTCAGTCAGCGTTGTCTTGCTCTCGGCCGTAGTTTCGGCGCTCATCGCTCAAATCTGCTTGGGAGCTCAGCCTGCCTTTGCTTTGCCGGTTTACGATGTCCGCAGCCCCCTAGAACTACCTCTGTACATGGGATTGGGACTTTTGGCGAGCGGAGTGTCTCTAGTCTACACAGAAGCAATTCAATTGGCCGATCGCTGTTTTCAAGGAAAAATCCGAGGATTTGCTTGGCTCGGACGACTGCCCCGGCCGCTGCACCCGATCATCGGCGGGGCCTGCGTCGGCTTAGTCGCCCTGCAATTACCTCAAATTTTGGGTGTCGGCTACGAAACAGTCCAAGCAATGCTCCAAGATGTTAAATTTTCCTTGCCTTTGCTGCTGCTGCTGCTGTTTGTCAAACTGGCGATGACAGCAATCAGCCTCGGAAGCGGTTTAGTGGGTGGCATCTTCGCACCGGCGATGTTTTTGGGAGCTTCCCTGGGTTCGGCTTACGGCCTGTTTTTGGAAATGCTGCCGGCAATGAGCGATCGAGTCGCCGGCCCTCCCGCCTACGCAATGGTGGGAATGGCAGCCGTCCTCGCCGGCAGCGCCAGAGCACCGCTGACAGCCATCCTGTTGATGTTTGAATTAACCCGCGATTACCGGATTGTTTTGCCGTTAATGGCCGCAGTCGGATTGAGCGTTTGGCTGGTGGAGTGCGTCAACCGCCGATCGACAGCCCACAGCCTCAACCTTCAGCAAATGGGCGTAGACGTGGCTCTCAATACACCGATTAAAGCCAGAGAACAGTTGCAGGATTGGGAAGATGTTCTGGGCGATCGCATCGTCACAGAACTGATTTCTTGCCAACTTCCCACCGACGGCGAACACAGTATCGAGGAGCCTGTGCTGGCTATGGCTCACGCACATTTACCAGAAGATGTCAAGCCTTTGCCTGAAACAAAATCAGCAGTCTGAGTGAGTTCGATTCCGGTTGCTTCCTCACCAAACTAATAGTCGAAAAGCACCCATTTGACAACCATGATATTTATCAACCCAAAAACCGATTACGCCTTCAAAAAAATCTTCGGTTCCTCAGAAAGCAAAGATATTCTAATTAGCTTTCTCAACGCCTTAATTTATGAAGGCAATTCCACCATCCAAGACTTAGAAATTATCAACCCAAATCTACCACCCAAACTAGAAGGCTTAAAAGATAGTTATCTGGATGTAAAAGCCAAACTCAGCGACGGCAGTTTAGTAATTATTGAAATGCAAGTGCTCAACGTCCAGTCTTTTGGCAAGCGAGTTTTGTACAATGCAGCAAAGACTTATGCTTTTCAGTTGGAAGCAGCACAAGGATATCGATTGCTGAAGCCAGTGATTGCCTTGACAATTACTGATTTTGAAATGTTTCCTAACAGCGAAGAATGGATTTCTAGATTTGTGTTCAAAGAAGTAAAGAAAAACTTTACTTATCCCGAAAACGATCTAGATTTAGTGTTTGTAGAGTTGCCAAAGTTTATCAAAGGACAGGAGGAACTTGAGAGTTTAGCAGATAAATGGATTTATTTCATGAAAAATGCCAGAAGTCTGACATCAGTTCCCGAAACAATGGATAGCATACCAGAAATACATGAAGCTTTTAATATTGCGAATCAAGCCAAGTTAAGCCGGGAAGAAGTGGAAGATTTAGACAGAAGAGAACAGTTTATTTATGACCAACAAGGAGCAATTATTAAGGCTGTTCAGGAAGGCATAGAACAAGGCATAGAACAAGGCATAGAACAAGGCAAGCGAGAAGAGAAGTTGGCGATCGCCCGACAATTACTTTCACAGCTAGATAATGCCACGATCAGCCAAGTTACCGGGCTTAGCGTTGAAGATGTCCAAAATTTGCGATTGGGCGATTCATAGTTTAAAGGAATTAGGCACAGGGAGTAGACCTAGACATAGTGGTAAGTGGCATCACAAATCGATGAAGCTGAGGGCATGAATATCTTGGTGCTGAGTTTGATGTTAGTTGCCGCCGGTTATCGCACGCGAAAACCCCTCGACATAGCAGACAGTGGCGCTACCCTCAACTCTGGGCTAAAATAATCAAAAACTATTCACAACAAGCCCAGAGGCGCTTAGGTGACTCCTAACGAGGGAACGGCAAACAGCAAAAGTCAGAAAATACCCGCCCAAACCCCCTTGGGTTCTAGTTACTACGGCTTGTTAGGGCTGCATCCTTCAGCCTCAGCGATCGAAATTCGGCGATCGTACCGGGAACTGAGCAAACTCTACCATCCCGATACCACCGAGCTGCCGCCCTCCGTCGCCACCGCCAAATTTCAGCAGCTCAACAACGCCTACGCCACCCTCAGCAACCCAGAACGTCGCCTCGCCTACGACCTCAAAATAGGCTATTCTCGCATGAACGTGATGGGGCCGCCCCCTGGCTTCAATACTCCGGTTTCGGGCTCTGGCAAAAAAATTTCCAACTCCGCTTACCTAGACCCTACGGATAGACCTCTTTCCCCCGGAGAAATGTTCGCCCTGTTGATCATGGGAGCTAGCTTAATTGGATGTTTGGTAGTGGCGATCGCGATCGGCTTAATTCGCGGCAATTAAAGCCTCAACTCCCCAATTCCCAATCCTCAATCGGAAATCCTCAATCTAAAATCCAAAATCTAAAATCTAAAATCCCATGACTCTTCCTTCCGCTGACACTCCTTTGTACAACCATCCACTCCCGGAAATCGAGCAGTGGCTCAAAAGCCGCGGCTGCCAGCAAGATCAGCGAGAACTTCACTGCTGGCAGATCGAGCAACTTACATGGAAAGCAGAACTCTCCCTCGACATCGACCAACTCACCATCCGCTACATCAATGCCGGAAACGACGGCCAAGACATTCAGCGAGCATTCAAATACTCGCTCTCACGTCAGGACATTGAAGCTGCCGTTTTCTCCGGCCCCTAATTTGATGTGAGATGTGAGTGAAATTGGTATTAATAGTAATCCTCGCATCATTTCTGAATTTCTTACTCCCTCCCCTTAGCAAGGGGAGGGTTGGGGTGGGGTAAAAAATTTAGGCGTTGCTTAATCAGGGTATGAAAAAAATCAGTTGAAAATCCCCAAGCTTTGTGGATACTGGCTTCCCTGACTGGCATATTTAGCCTTTCATACTATAAATCAGCAACGCCAAAATTTACAACTTCTGCAAGGATTGCTATAGATCTTAGATGGGGAATCCAGATAAGAATCCGGAGCATCAAGCGTGCAAGCATTTACATGAGAGTGCGAACGGGACACTTGCTGTATTGTGCTGTGCGGAATGCTCGCAGGTCGTAAAAACGTTTTTTACTTTCATGGAGATGCTCCCTCACAATCGATACCTACTTGGAAACTGAAAAATCAACCAAAAAATCTAAAATCCCCAATCCAAAATCGTTACACTTTGCCAAATCGACGGTTACGTTGCTGATAAGTAAACAAAGCGCGGTGAAACTCCGATCGATCAAAATCCGGCCACAGCGTCTCAGTAATGTAAATTTCCGAATAAGCCATTTGCCATAGTAGAAAATTGCTCAACCGCATTTCCCCGCTCGTCCGGATCAGCAAATCCGGGTCACAAACATCAGCAGTATACAAATAGCGTTTAAATAAAACCTCATCAATCTCCTCCGGCTGCAACTTGCCCTCTTTCACCTGAGTGGCGATCGCCCGACAAGCTTGTACAATCTCCTGACGCCCCCCGTAATTCGTCGCCACCGTAAACAAAATCCCCTGATTGTGCTGAGTTGCCGTCACAGAACGCTCGATTTCCGCCTGCAAAGACTTTGGCAAAGCCTGCAAATTCCCCATAAATTGAATTTGCACGTCCTCGTCCACCATCTCCCGCAATTCTTGCCGCAACTTTCCCTCAAACAAACTCATTAAAAAATCCACCTCCCCGGCCGGCCGCCCCCAATTCTCCGTCGAAAAAGCATAGGCAGTTAAAGCTGGAATCCCCCAATCTTTGCAGCACCGTAGCAGTTCCTTCAGAGTGCTAGCTCCTCGGCGGTGTCCCGCAATCCGCGGCAACCCCTTATTCTTAGCCCAGCGCCCATTCCCGTCCATAATCACTGCTATGTGCTTAGGCAGTAGTTCTTGTTGCAGATCCTCCGGCAACTTTTCCAAGCAAATTCCTTGACTCATAGTTTCTCCCGATTACCCGACTAACGGCGCAGTATCCGTTTTAACAGCGTCACTCCCTTCAATCCTATCTGGCGTCCGAGATTGCCGATCGGAATTGGAGCCACAACTCTTTCTCCCTCCGACGGAAACAGCTTGGCTTCCAGCAATTCCTTAAGTTTGCTGCTAGTCAAAGGTCGATTTAACATTCCCATCTGCGCTAAAGAAATAGAACCCGTTTCCTCGGACACCACCACGCACACGCAAACTTGCACCCGTTCTGTAATCCCCATCGCCGCCCGGTGGCGGGTTCCCAACTGCCGCGACGCGCTGCGATCGGACAAAGGCAAAATAACCCCCGCCGACACGATCCGCGAACCTCGAATCAAAACAGCTCCGTCATGCAGCAAAGTTTGCGGCTGAAAGATTGTCTGCAACAATTCTTTAGAAACTTCAGCATTTAGCTTTAGTCCGGGCACCGAAAAATCTCGATCGTCGATCGGAGAATCTGTTTCTATAATTAGTAAAGCGCCCGTGCGGTTTTGCGAAAGTTCTTTTACTGCATCCACAATTTCATCTATTACGCTGTCCGGTTCGGGAGTGGGTCGGCGATCACGTCCAAACAATTGCCGAAATTCCCCCCGACCCAATTGTTCCAGAAATCGGCGGAACTCCGACTGCAATATTACCGCCATTGCCACAGCCGAACCAGTCACCAAGCTGTTGAGGGCAACGTGCAACAGCCTCAATCCAGCCCAGTTGCTCAGCGCCGCCGCCAGCATCAAAATAATAAATCCCCGTACCATCCACAGCGTTCTGCGCTCGCCAACAATGACGAGCACCAAATACGCAAGGGCAAAAACCAGTCCAATATCGATCCCTTGAATCAATAAGGACTGAACGAGGGTCAAGTCAAAGCCAGATTGTTGATTGTTCATGGTTCATCGAACGCTACCGCCTGTGAACCGCGAACCGTGATGCACTCGAACCCATGAACCATGAACAGTTGTTATAAGGAATATGCTGAAAATCCCCGTGTTTTTAGACCGGGGAGTGTCAATCTAATCGCGTGACTGAACAAGGCAAAAGTTAAAAGTGAAAAGGCAATCATCACTAAGTAAACATGGATTGTCTTTCTTTTAACTTTTAACTTTTAACTTTTAACTTTTGAGCTCCGAGTCGTTCAGGAAGGCGG
Source organism: Microcoleus sp. S13C4 (assembly GCF_036700865.1). Classification (NCBI taxonomy): domain Bacteria; kingdom Bacillati; phylum Cyanobacteriota; class Cyanophyceae; order Oscillatoriales; family Microcoleaceae; genus Microcoleus; species Microcoleus sp. S13C4. Next base: position 13,475 of record NZ_JAUBPS010000031.1, on the reverse strand, counting down.
TCAAGCCTCAGCAAATCCTGGTAAGTTTCCCGCTGTATAATCGTGTTAACTTCCCCATTTCTAACTAAAACCGCTGCCGGTCGGGGCACTCGGTTGTAGTTAGAAGCCATGCTGTAATTGTATGCCCCTGTAGCCGGAACGGCTAGGATATCTCCGGCCCCACACTCTGGCAATTTGGCATCTTTAATCAGAACATCGCCTGATTCGCAGTGTTTCCCAGCAATTGTCACTGTTTCCGTTAAGGGAGCAGACATTTTGCCGGCTGCGAGGACTCGATAAACTGATTGATAGGTAATAGGACGCGGATTGTCCGACATCCCGCCATCGACAGCTAGATACGTCCGCATTTCCGGAATGACTTTTTTAGAGCCAACGGTGTAAGCTGTAACGCAAGCTGTACCCACAAGCGATCGACCAGGTTCGCAAAGCAATTTAGGCAAGGGCAATTGCTGCCGCTCGCAAGCTGCTACCACTGCCTTGCAAATCGTACGAGCCCAGTCTTCAATGCTAGGAGGATCGTCCGCTTCAGTATAGCGAATGCCCAACCCACCGCCAATATTAATTTCTGTTGCTGGCAAACCATAACTCTGTGCTTTTGTCAAGGCCTGAATTATGACTTCAGCTAAATCGTCATGGGGTTGCAGTTCAAAAATCTGAGAGCCGATGTGAGCGTGCACTCCGACGAAAAATAACGACGGCTGTTGGCTGATGAATTTAAATACTCGATCGAGCGAATTAGGATCGAAGCCAAATTTACTGTCGATTTGACCCGTCTGAATGTACTCGTGGGTGTGACACTCAATTCCAGGTGTAAACCGCACCATAACTCGTGTCGGCCCACCTGTGAGGCTGCTGACACCCAATTCTCCCAGCTCTGCTAGAGTTTCTAAATCCCGCCAATTGTCGGCTACGGTAATGCAGCCGTTTTCGACAGCTAGCTGGAGTTCCTCGCGGGACTTGTTGTTACCGTGGAAGTAGATTTTGTCGGGGCTGAGGCCGGCTTGCAGTGCAGTGTGGATTTCCCCGGCGGATACCACATCTATGCCTAAACCTTCCGAAGCTGCGATCGCGCAAACTGCCAAACAACTCCAAGCTTTAGAAGCATAGAGCACTTGAGATTCGCCCGGATAGTAACGCCTAAAAGCATCCCGGTACTGGGTACAAGCCGCCCGCAGCGTTTCTTCGTCTAAAATGTACAACGGCGAGCCAAATTGCTCCACCAAAGCTGTCACCTCACAGCCTCCGATTTCCAACCGATCGCTGCTGTTAACACTGGCTGTCAGCGGTAACAGTTCTTGATTGGGCGATCGATTTTGCAGGGCCGGCTTCGACTCAGACAGATACTTAAGTCCCGATTCGACCCCGAAAGATTGAGTTGATACCATCGCGCAATAACTATCCTAGGTTATTAGTCAGCAGTCATTAATCAGCAGTCAGCAGTCGGCAGTCATTAATCAGCAGTCAGCAGTCGGCAGTAGACTAATGTCTGGAGACTTGTGAGTCATGACTCAAAACTAGCAACAAACAGCTAATCGCTACTGTGTTTTCCAGTGTACAATTTACAGCCGTGCGTTTTCTACAAATTAAACATCTCGCCGCAGAACACCTCCAAAGTGCAGTCGAACTCGATCGCCTCTGTTTTGGCGGACTTTGGACTTTAGAAGGCTATGGGCGCGAGTTAGGCAGTCCTAACAGCGATTTACTGGGTTTGTGGGCATCCCAAACCGAGGAGTGTGAATCAGCTCAAAACCTGGCGGGCACGGGGGCACCGCCCCTACAGATTCCCCCAACTCTCATCGGTTTGGGCTGCCTGTGGGCAATTTTAGAAGAAGCTCACATTACAATTTTGGCAATTCATCCTCGCTTTCAAGGTCAGGGTTTAGGACAAGCTCTGCTTTTGGCTTTACTAACAAAGGCTCACTATAGACCATTAGAACGGGCAACTTTAGAAGTGCGCGAATCTAATTTAGCCGCAGTGTCTCTATACCACAAATTTGGTTTTAAAGAGGCAGGACGGCGGAAACGATACTACGAAGACACCGGAGAAGATGCTCTGGTAATGTGGCGCAGCGGCATAGAGAAACCCGAATTTAAGCAATATTTGGCGGTTGAGAAAGTGCAAATTTGCGATCGGCTGCACCAGAAGAACTGGCATTTGGCGATCGATACTTTTGAGTTTTGAGTTGTAGGGACGAGAAAGCGATACACTGATATGCTATGTTAATCGGTGGTATATTGTTCAAATGTTTCGGAAGGGGATAGTAAACCCGGAATTGAGATTACTTCTGTTTGATTACTACCAAAGTAATGTCATCAAATACTTTTTGTTCCCCGATGTATCGTCGCAGGTCGTCAACTACAGCTTGCTTGATTTCGGCTGCTGAGTGTTCCCTATTAAGAGCAATAACTTCAATTAATCTCTCGATACCGTATTGCGCCTTCTCCATATTAAAAGCTTCAGTAATTCCATCTGTGTAGAGTACGACAACATCCCTGGAATTTAACTGTATTTCAGTAGTAGCAATGAAATCGGCAATATCGGCTTCCAAGGCGATCGGAAAGCCTAAATCCATAGTATCAATTCGCTCTACTTCGCCGCTGCAACGCACGAGAATCATCTCTTCGTGCTGTCCACTCAGACGCAGGGTATTGTCTTGATATTCCAGCAAACAAAGGCTCATGTTTTTACCAGAATTCATGCGCTCTACGTTGTCAAAAAGCGTTTGGTTCACTGTCTGTAATAATTTAATTTTATCGGTTTCGCGGTGCGCCAACAAAGTGCGAATTGCTGTTTGCACCATAATCATTAAAACGCCACTTTCTAAACCGTGTCCAGTTACATCACCAATGCCAATGGTGACTTTGCCATCCTGTTGCAACACGTCGTAGTAGTCACCGCCAACTTCATCAGCCGGTTCCATAAATCCAGCAATTTCTAATCCTTCAACTGCCTCTAATTCTGACTGGTTGGGTAAAATCATCTGTTGCAGTTGCTTGGTGACATCCAACTCAGCACCCATCCTAATATTTTCAGCTTTAAGTTTTTGATTGAGATCGATAATTTCTGCATTAGCTTGAGCCAGTTGGACGGTACGTTCTTTTACTTTATCTTCTAAGGTACGATAAAGTAGGGCATTTTCAATAGAAACAGCGGATTGAGAAGATAGAACTTTAGCAATTTCTAAACGGTTTTGCGTAAAGGCTCCTGAGACGAGATTATTTTCTAAGTATAACAGGCCAATCAGTTTACCCTGGTTGACGATCGCAGCACATAAGATAGACTTTGGTTGGTACTTGACGATGTAAGGATCGGTAATAAATCTCCCTTCGTTACTGGCATCATTTAAAACAATATTTTCCTTAGTTCTGGCAACATAATTGACCAAAGTTAGGGGCAAATTATCGCTGCTTTCTACCGGCAAAGATTGCAATACTTCTACTTGCCTATCAAGCTCTACTTTAGCTTCAATCTTTAATATATTGTTGTTTAATAACATCAAAAAGCCTTTTTGTGCGCCAGCATTGGCGACGGCTAGTTCCATCAATTTTTCCAACAATTTATCCAAAATTATTTCGCTGGAAATTGCCTGGGCTGCTTTCAATACTGTGTCTAAATCTAGTAGTTGTATGGTTCTGGTACTCGATGAGGTGGCGGTTGTCTGAATACTAATATTTTCGTTTCCACTTCGAGTAAATAATTGAGGATATCTGGATTCCAAATCTGTGACTTTTGCTTGAGCACCCCAGCAAATATAGCCGTAGTGAGCATCATTCAGGTAGGTGCGAGCTACTTTTTCTCGTCCCATCCCCAAATAAAATTCTGCTGCTAATTCGTTGGCGATCGCTTCATTATTAATGTATCCTGATGCTCTGGCAGATTGAATCGCGCGATCGTAATACTCCATCGCTTTGAGCGGTTCCCCCAAGACTCGCGCTTTTTCGGCTTCTACTAATTCGTATTTATGACGATAATTCGCTGGAGCATGGAATGCCCATTTCTCCATTTTTTGCTGATTTTCTATGACGATATCGATCGTTTCTGCTTGCTCAGACGTTTCCAAATCCGGATATCGAGCTAACAATGCCAGAGAATAGTAAAAATTGCGATCGCTGTAGATCATTGTAGTCACGACGGGTTCTGCATATTGGGTTGCTAAGGCAGCATTGTCTACAGAACGGACGAAATCTTTAAATAAATAATAAAGCATCGCTTTGCCAAAATAGAAGGAAAACAGCGATTGAATATTATTAAGTTCTAGCAATCTCGGCAGCAGTTTTTCTTCATCAAAGCTACTGCCTGTCAACTGACATGGCTCTGAAGAATCTCCGCTTAAATTTAAGGCAATCTGTTTCCATATGCGGACATAATAGAGAGGAAACTCTTGTTCAAGCCTAACAATTAATTCAATATATTGACGTTGCTTTTCTATTACATATTCCAGTTTTTTTCCACTTAAAAATAAATGTAAACAACTATACATTGTTGCATAACAAGTATAGTCTAAATCTCCTGTTTCTAGTCCGCTTTGAATGGCTTGTTGTGTCAGATCGAAAGTTTCTCGAATCGGTAGATTCCAAGGCAGAATACAAGTGCTAAATAGATGGTAAACTTTACATTTAAATTCTTGAGCATCAAATTTATCCAACAAACTCATTGCCAGTTTACCAAATTCATATCCAGCCTTTATGTCTCCCATTGCTCCAGACAGAATTAGGCCATAAAGACCATAGGGATAAATTGCCAAGGCAGAATTCCCATACTCCCTAGAAATTGCCATCATAGTCGTGATAATTGGCAGGACTAGGGAAGGTTCGGCAATAAAAGCTGGTGAGATGATGGTATTTAACAGCCGCATTGCCTCGATTTTATAGGGATCGGTCATCTGTGGCAGGTGTTTCAAAGTCTCGATCGAGACTTGTTGCGGTATTTGTTGCTCTACAGAGATTCCTAACCTTGCCAAACCTTGAATCCCAGTTTCTAATGCCAATTTCATTTCGTTTTTAGACAGATACAACTTAATTTTTAAGTCGTACAGCCGGGTTGCTTCTAAAACCGTTTTTACTTGTTGTAGCGCTGTCTGGGCAAGCATTGCAGACCGCTCGAAATTGGCATTTAAATATTCGCCCCTCACTGCAGATACATAAAGATTAAAAGTTAAGTCGTATTGACAGTCCCAGCTATCAGAGGACAGCAGTTCTAACCCAGCAGTTAAATACCTTACAGCAGGTTCGTAAGCAGTTGCAGCTTTGGCTTTGCGGCCGGCGATCAGATTGAGTTGTGCGAGTTCGTCTCTTGCCGATTGCTCCTCTATTAACTCAGCACCGATGTTCAATTGGTTGACAATATCGAAGATTTTTTCGCCTCTTTCTTCTGGTGCGGTATTCTGCAATAGCAGTTGACCGACTTTCAAATGTACTGCTTTTTTCTGCGCGTTGGGGATGAGAGTATAAGCAGCTTGTTGAACGCGATCGTGTAAAAATTTGTAGAAGATTGACTTGGTATTGCCTGTGGGTGTTGTTTCCGAGGCGCTGGCGAGCATGGGTAACAGATAATCATCGCTCAAGGGAAGAATTAGACCTTCCTGAAGTGCATCCCATAACTGGTTCGCTATCACCGTTGGAGATTTTTCACTTACGACTGAAAGAACTTCTAGCTCGAATTGGTTGCCAATACAAGCGGCTAATTTTATTGCCTGCTGCGTTGTTTCGGCAAGTTTTTGAATTTTGCTCGTCATTAAATCGACTACATTATCCGTAATGGCGATCGCTTGCAGTTGCTCGACATCCCACTGCCATTTTCCTTGCCACAGGTCAAATGATATCAAACCATCTCGATATAATGATTCCAGCAACTGGGTTAAGAAGAAAGGATTGCCGCCAGTTTTTTCCAGCAGTAGTTCAGCGAAAGATTTGGTGCGATCGCTCGACTCGTTGAAAGTTTCGGCAATTAATTGGTTGATGTGATCGATGTTCAAAGGTTGGAGCGCGATTGCCTCAATTGTTGCCCTATTTTTTTTAATTTCCTCCAATGTTTCCATCAACGGATGAGTCGGACTTACATCATTATCTCGATAAGCACCTATTAATAGTAAATATCGGTTATCCAACTCTGCCATCAGCAGTTTAATTAACTTCAAAGATGCCGCATCTGCCCACTGTAAATCGTCCACAAATAAAACCAGAGGATGTGTCTTCCTGGTAAAAACGTTAACAAATTGTTGAAATACCAAGTTAAAGCGGTTTTGAGTTTCTGCTGGTTCTAGTTCGGGTAGGCCAGCTTGATGGCCTATAATCAGTTCGACTTCTGGAATGACATCGACGATCGCCTGACCGTTAGTACCAACCGCCTCTAAAATTTTTTCTTGCCAAATTTCGATTTTTTCTGAGCTTTCCGTCAGCAGTTGTCGCACTAATTCCTGGAATGCTTGAATCAAAGCAGCGTAGGGAATATTCCGCTTAAACTGGTCAAATTTGCCCGATATAAAATATCCTCGCGCTTCAAATATGGGTTTTTGGACTTCATTAATTAGAGATGATTTGCCAATCCCTGAATATCCAGAAACGATAACAAATTCGCTTCTAGAATAGCTGATAACCCGTTCAAATGCTGCCAGTAATGCGGCTGCTTCTGCTTCGCGCCCGTAGAGCTTTTGAGGAATTTGTAGCTGAACGGAAACATCTTGTCTGCCCAGAGGAAACGCTGAAATCTTACCTTGACTTCGCAGCATTTCCTGACAGGTTTCTAAATCTGCTTTTAAGCCCAAGGCGCTTTTGTATCGATCTTCTGCGGTTTTAGCCAGCAACTTCATCACAATATCGGAAACTGCTGGCGGGATGAAAATTGAATTTTCACTTTTGACTTTTTTTGGGGGGACGGGTTGTTTGGCAATATGACTGTGAACTAATTCCATGGGGTCTTCGCTTTCAAATGGCAACCGTCCAGTCAGCATTTGATAAAATGTAACCCCTAACGAATAAAAGTCAGTACGATAGTCGATCGAGCGATTCATCCGCCCCGTTTGTTCCGGAGAAATGTAAGCGAGAGTCCCTTCAGCTAAATTGGAATTGCTAATATTTTGCGTTTGCTTGGAAAGCTTTGAAGCAATGCCAAAATCTGCTATTTTAATAATATCTTTTTCTAAATTAACAATAATATTTTGAGGTTTGATATCTTTGTGAATAATATGATTTTGATGCAAGTCTCCTAGAGTTTCTGACAGGCGAATGGCAATGGAAAGGAAAGTAATTAAATCGATGGGATTGCTGGCGATCGCGCTGGACAAAGATTGACCGCCAAAATCTTCCATAACCAGAACGTATGTATTCTGCTGGATTTCTAAACTCTCTGGTTTGACAATTCCCTCAAGCTGCAAATTTTTGACAATCTCGTATTCGTGCTTGAATTTGGCAATTTCGGCGGGTGTTGGATATTCAAGATTCAAAATTTTTAGAATAACTTGTTGTTCTGGAGGTTTGATTCCTCGAACAACAACACTTGTTTCACCCGTGTAAATAGTTTCGATAATTTTGTATCCTGAAATGACGAACATTATGAGGTTTCTCCTAGTTGGTATTGAGATATCCGGTGTTGGAAAATCCTGGTCTTTTGACACAGGGTTTTCGGGCACTGTTCGATAACAGGTGGCAGATTTAAGAGAAGTGCGGATACACTTCATTTTCAAACATCTGCTCAATTTGAGGATTCTTCTTAGCTTTGACTAAAAATTCGTAGTCCTGACGCACATCTACATTGTAACTAGCTGTCCTAGTAGCAATTTTGGGCAACCAGGTCGCGTGAGTTGTAAATCCAAATTCAAGGCAGGGATGGTTAAGCTTGCATACAGGCCCTTGGGCGAGGTTTTCTGCACCAAAAATCCAGATTTCATGGCTGGTGGGCAAGAAAACCATACAAACAATATAACCTTTGGTCGAACTGCTGTCCGAAGCTTTGCAGGGAACGAATTGGATCGAATTGACCATGTAACCTTCGGGAAACTGGTAGCGATCGCTAAAGCCACTGCATAAGACTCCATATCAAGAGCCAATAGTTTTCTTTCAGTCAGCACTATTTCTTCAATAATTGCTGTAGGTGCCACAACAGCAGATCTACAACCCATAGAACCCAAGTGAGCGACCAAAGGACTGCCAGGATGATCTTCATCTAGAGGATATTCCCGATCGATTTGCTCCATGACAGCCTCATCATGTCGGAATAGCTCTAAAAGTTGCCAAATCCAAGCATCAATCTGAACGGGTTCAAAATTAGGTCGTAGTTTTCCGCTAACAACTTTTCCAGAGCCATAGTCAAATACCTTATTAGCAATCACTATATCGCCCATAGTAGACATCTTGCAAAATAATTTTGTGCTATTATGGAAAGTTTAGCCAATTTTATAATCTAGCAGGCTGGGCAAGTTTAAGGAGATGCCAATCAACCCAATAATTCAAAGTTTGACCTAAACTTGAGCAAACTTTTAAGGATAACACATATTTTTTTTGCAAGAGGTCTATTAAACAAGAACTGAGTTGGGACATTTATGATGATTTAGATGGTCTTAAAGAAAAAGTTTGCGCTTATCTTAAAGAATTTTCTACAGAGACAATAGCATCTATAACTGGATGGAATTACATTTTGTCAGCCCTAGCTACTGTTGCATGACTTTTGAAAATTGGTATAAGTTCGTGTAAGGGTAATGGCTCGTCGGTTGTGGTGGCCATAGAATGAGCGTTGCTTATGGGTTTGTCGGTTTTGAGCAAATAAATTAAAGGAGTTTTCCGCCTAAATGTAGCGGTTTAAGGCCTAATCTTTGAGTTTGCCCAATTCCACCCAAATTACAGATAACGGAATATAAACCATAGCATAGGACAGGGCCGCGATCGCAGACCTACCGTATTTTTCTGTCATTTCATCAAAGCCTGTTACCATTTGATTAAGCAAGCCAACAACCTCTTGAGCGGACATTTTATGTCTCAGAAATTAAATAGTAATCTCTCACCATTAGTAGCGATCGCATTTTAGTAAGCCAAAGCTTTTATCCTTAAGTAATCCTCACCCTTTTAGTATAAAAGCAGACCTCAAACTTATAAAAAACTTGGCATCAATTTATTTATTTGTGACTCCATCTTCGAGAGACTTATACTTTGATCCATCAGGCATAACAGCACCTGTGAGCAAAGCACCCCTCAGGTCAGAAATGCTAACTTTAGCACCTTTTAGATTTGCACCACTTAGGTAGGCACTATTCAGATTAGCACCACTCAAACTCGCATTCTTCAAATTGACGCCGCTCATATTTGCGTTACTCAAGTCCGCACAAATTAAATTAGCGCCGCTGAGGTTGGCACTACTGAGATTAACCTGACTCAAGCAAGCAAAACTCAGGTTGGCATCACTGAGATTAGCACCACTCAATTTAGCCTGACTGAGGTTAGCATTATTGAGGTTAGCGTGGCTCAGATTGGCATTACTGAGGTCGGCTTCACTCAATTTAGTTTCACTTAGATTGGCCCGAAAGAGATTAATAGCTACTAAGTCTGCACCAATAGCATCTAGGCCTCTGAGAGAAGCACCATCTTCATTCAAATCTTGGAGTGCCAGAATTCTTGCATAGCTAACTTTTACGCCGTGTGCTGCCCGCAAAAATGCCAAAGGATTTCTCGCTAATTCGATGATCTATCTCAACAGGGGTATTTGCTGACTTTAGTGCTTGACTTTCAGCAAGGGCGATTTCACAGGTTTGCCTAGCGCGTCTCATGTGGGAGACATATACTGCGTCAAACTTTGTACCTTTTTTCTTCAGGTCAACACCTGCACGGCGCGCCTGCAATCGGCCAAAGGATGTGAGGTCAACATCCAGAACTCCTGCAAAAATGTTGCGTTCGTTACTGGTACTTTCACCGTGCCGAATAAAGTAGACACGTCCTAGCTGTTCTGCATTGAATTCTTTTGGTGAAGCCGCAGAAGTTGTTGTAGCTGCATCGTGGAATTTACTTGTAACTTCGATCGATCCATTTTCGGTACTTTCTACCTGGTCATCTAAGTTTCTAGTGTTCATTATTTACTTTCACTACCCCTTAAACAGGATTTAGATTGTTTTCCACGATTGAAATTTCAGACTTTTAAGTCACACGAGTTAACGACCTAAGCACTCTGCTACGAAAGCAATGTCTTTGACCGTGCAGAGTATAGTCTGAGCCAAACCCCTCGGACTGTAGTAACACTCACTAATTGATCAGCAGCGAGCGCACAACTGACAACATGAAGACTACCCAAATTCCCAACGGATCTGAGGCAAAATTTTAGATAAAAAAAGCCCAGCTCGCTCTAGCCCTCCCAAAGCAACAAATTCTTGATATGGGCAGCAGCTTAAGGATGAGTTTAGGGGATCGATCGCCCATCTAACTAATAAGTTTTGTGCAAAACCCGGCCTGTACTTCGAGAATTATCACTTTTGCACCTGCATGACAGCCAAAAAGATTATGCTAGAATCCATCAATACGTAGTCGTAGGTTGGGCACAGGCCGAGAAGAGCAATCTTCTTGCAGTCTAGGGGAGGTTGTAGGTCAGCCACCATTTGGGTCTTCCCAGTTGAAAGCCACCCTGCAACATGAGCCTGGAATCTGCAACCGCAGCCGAGAGCGGCAGATCGGTTGGGAGTGTCGCGCTAGAATAAGCAGTACGAGTAGGGACACGGCAATGCCCTGTCCCTACGAGAAAATAAACGCTCGTTGTGCGAGCGTGACCTCGAAACGGGCACATAGCAGCAGGTGATGGGAATAAATCATGTTTGAACGCTTCACAGAAAAAGCAATAAAAGTAATCATGTTGGCCCAGGAAGAAGCTCGCCGCCTGGGTCACAACTTCGTAGGGACAGAACAGATCCTCCTGGGTCTGATCGGTGAAGGAACCGGGGTTGCAGCGAAAGTCCTCAAATCAATGGGGGTCAACCTCAAAGACGCTCGGATTGAGGTTGAAAAAATCATCGGGCGCGGTTCCGGCTTCGTAGCAGTAGAAATTCCGTTCACCCCCCGCGCCAAGCGGGTTCTAGAACTATCCCTCGAAGAAGCTCGCCAACTCGGACACAACTACATCGGCACCGAACACCTGCTGCTGGGCCTGATCCGCGAAGGTGAAGGAGTAGCGGCCAGAGTCTTAGAAAACCTGGGAGTAGACTTGTCGAAAGTCCGCACCCAAGTGATTCGGATGCTGGGAGAAACCGCAGAAGTCGCAGCCACCGGCGGCGGTGCCCGCACCAAAACCCCAACCCTCGATGAATTCGGCGCCAACCTCACTCAAATGGCGGTCGATGGCAAATTAGACCCAGTAGTCGGACGCCAAAAAGAAATCGAACGGGTAATTCAAATCCTAGGTCGCCGCACCAAAAATAACCCGGTGCTAATCGGCGAACCCGGAGTCGGCAAAACCGCGATCGCCGAAGGTCTCGCCCAGCGCATCGCTAATAACGATATCCCAGACATCCTCGAAGAAAAGCGCGTTGTTACCCTCGACATCGGCTTGCTGGTTGCCGGTACTAAGTACCGGGGCGAATTTGAAGAACGCCTCAAAAAAATCATGGACGAAATCCGCACAGCGGGTAACGTGATTTTGGTAATTGACGAAGTGCACACTTTGATCGGTGCAGGTGCGGCTGAAGGGGCGATCGACGCCGCCAACATTCTCAAGCCGGCTTTGGCAAGAGGCGAACTCCAGTGTATCGGCGCTACCACCCTCGACGAGTACCGCAAGCACATCGAGCGCGACGCAGCCCTAGAACGGCGCTTCCAGCCCGTCATGGTCGGCGAACCCACCGTTGACGAGACGATCGAGATTCTCTTCGGTCTGCGGGAACGCTACGAACAGCACCATAAGCTGAAAATCTTGGACACGGCCCTGGAAGCCGCAGCCAAACTCTCACATCGTTATATCTCCGATCGCTTCCTCCCAGACAAAGCAATTGACTTGGTAGACGAAGCAGGTTCCAGAGTTCGCCTGATCAACTCCCAACTGCCCCCCGCAGCTAAAGAACTTGACAAAGAACTCCGCCAAGTCCTCAAAGATAAAGACGAAGCGGTGCGTTCTCAAGACTTTGACAAAGCCGGCGAATTGCGCGATCGGGAAATGACGATCAAATCCGAAATTCGCGCTATTTCCCAAGCCAAAAAAACCGACTCGGCCCGCACCGGCGAAACCGATCCCTCGCCAGTAGTCACCGAAGAAGACATCGCTCAAATCGTCGCAAGCTGGACGGGCGTACCGGTCAACAAACTGACCGAATCCGAATCCGAAAAGCTGCTGCATATGGAAGATACCTTGCACCAGCGCTTGATCGGCCAGGAAGAAGCAGTGAAAGCCGTTTCCCGCGCCATCCGTCGCGCTCGCGTTGGCTTGAAAAATCCCAATCGCCCGATCGCCAGTTTCATCTTCTCCGGGCCCACAGGCGTCGGTAAAACCGAACTCACCAAAGCCCTCGCCGGCTACTTCTTCGGTTCCGAAGACGCCATGATTCGGCTGGATATGTCGGAGTACATGGAACGTCACACCGTCTCCAAACTCATCGGTTCTCCTCCAGGGTACGTCGGCTACAACGAAGGCGGCCAACTCACAGAAGCAGTCCGTCGCCGTCCTTACACCGTCGTGCTGTTCGACGAAATCGAAAAAGCCCACCCCGATGTCTTCAATATGCTCCTGCAAATATTGGAAGACGGCCGCTTAACCGATGCCAAAGGTCGCACCGTAGACTTCAAAAATACGCTGCTGATTATGACCTCAAACATCGGTTCTAAGGTGATTGAAAAAGGTGGCGGTGGTCTCGGTTTCGAGTTCAGCGACAACCAAGCCGATGCTAATTACAACCGCATTCGTTCTTTGGTTAACGAAGAACTCAAAAACTACTTCCGCCCCGAATTCCTCAACCGACTCGACGAAATTATCGTCTTCCGTCAGTTGAACAGGGAAGAAGTCAAGGAAATTGCCGTTATCATGCTCAAAGAAGTGTTCGGCCGCTTGACAGAACAGGGCATCACCCTGGAAGTGACCGAAAAATTCAAAGAACGCCTGGTAGAAGAAGGCTACAACCCCAGCTACGGAGCCAGACCCCTGCGCCGCGCCATCATGCGCTTGCTGGAAGACAGTTTGGCTGAGGAAATCCTTTCTGGCCGCATCAAAGACGGCGACACCGCTGTTGTGGATGTGGGCGAAGACGGAATTGTTAAGGTGCTGCAAGGTCAAAAGCGGGAATTGCTGCCCCAAGGCGCTGAGTAAGATTGAGTAAGTACGATTTCGAGTAAAGTTTTGAAATAACCAATCTCGTAATCGCAAACAACTCAAAATCCTCACATAAAAAAGGTAGAGAATTTAAATTCTCTGCCTTTTTTATGAGTTAATATCAAGAGTAGACTTAAGCTGTTGTGCCTTTAAATAGGGTATAATAAAAAATGAGTTTAGTCAATCTCTACAAAAATGCCAGCTAAAAACC
>NZ_JAUBPS010000178.1:0-1041 GCF_036700865.1 Microcoleus sp. S13C4 | reverse complement strand
CAAGTTACATCATCAAATATTTTTAACTGGTTTACACACTGCTGTTATTGTACCTCATCTTTCTGAGAAAGGCTATATAGCCTTTTGGGGCAGCAAGGGATCGATCCTGTAGTTGCTAAATAAAAATCGCACCAATTAGGTATTAGCAGCCCTACTATTTACGTGATTGTAGAAGCCTATTTTGTGCTAGTTAACTCGCTGATTGAAGAATTTACTTGGCGGTGGTTTGTCTGCAAGAAATGCCAGATTCTCATGCCGGGAACAAAAGCAATATTTCTGAGTTCGCTATTTTTCACTATCCACCACATTTTTGTAATAGCAGCTTACAGCCACTGGCAGGCTGTTCTCTTAGGTTCCTTAGCTGTCTTCGCCGCCGGGATAATTTGGTCTCACTCTTATCTGACTTACCGTTCACTTTGGCCTAGTTATATCAGCCACGCGATCGCAGATTTAGGCATTGCAAGTATTGGTTGGCAAATCCTGTTTAACTAGCTGCTTTTTCCGCGACTATTCCTGGCAATTATACAGTAAAAATTGACCTTCTGCCCAACTCACTCTCCAGATTAATTTCTCCCCCCATCATCGGGGCGGCGTACCACTGCCGCGGGCGACAACGTACCCTTCTAAATTGTCAGCTTAGGCAAGGTATCTGTGGCTGTAGCTGCGGTTGATGCCAACTAGCAGCGGCAAGTATTTGCTGGCATTAATGCTGAATGTACTGGGATCTTGACTGATGCTGTGCAATAATCGAACGTTCATCTCTTCCCACCGGCAGATGCTTTCCGTTAAGGCATCGGATTTAAATTCTAGGTTTGGTTTTGCTGGCGATCGCATAATTTTAGCTGCATGAAAACTGGCCCACATATCGCTGCAAGCATCGGCGGCCGGACCCCCAAGAACACACCGATTGTCATTTGGAATTGCAAACTTAGGAAAAATGATGATTTCATAACATGAAATTTTTGGTAAGCTGTTGTGCCTTTAAATAGGGTATAATAAAAAATGAGTTTAGTCAATCTCTACAAAAATGCCAGCTAAAAA
>NZ_JAUBPS010000030.1:0-77799 GCF_036700865.1 Microcoleus sp. S13C4 | reverse complement strand
GTTCGTAATTCATATTATTAATCTAATTTTTTCTTTTATTTTACCTAGAACGAGCGCACTTTCGCAAGAGGTCTATTGTAGAAGTTGACCATATTAAGCCAACGTCATTAGGTGGAAAAGACACCTATAATAACCTTCAACTTCTACATAGACATTGCCATGACACAAAGACTAAAACAGACGGGTCAATGCACTCAAGAAAGTGCCAAAAACCTTGTCAGTCTTGAATCGTATCCATAACAAGGATAGAATTATCAAGGAGCCGTGTGAAGCGAAAGTTTCATGCACGGTTCTGAAGGAGAGGTAGAGGTGGTAACGCCTCTATCGACTCTAACAATCTAAATTCTAAAATCTAAAATCGAATGACTGTCTCGCGAACCATTGCTTTGGGCTTTCTCGCTGTCATCCTCGTAGGTGCTCTATTACTGATGATGCCCTTTTCCACAATTGATGGAACTTGGAGCGATCCAATAACAGCACTGTTTACCTCTACTTCCTCTGTCTGCGTCACGGGCTTGTCGGTTGTGGATGTCGGAAAATATTACTCTTTTTGGGGGCAACTGTGCCTAGTTTTACTGGTGCAAATAGGAGGATTGGGCTATATGACAGCCACGACTTTCTTGCTGCTGTTATTGGGCCGCCGCTTTGGCTTGAAAGACAAAGTTGCCCTCCAACAATCTCTCGACAAATCCGGACTAGCCGGCGTAGTACAACTCGTGCAGTCAATTCTAGCAACAACGCTTTTGTTTGAATTAACAGGAGTGTTTTTGCTGATGACGGTTTTCGTCCCGCAATACGGATTTAAAGAGGGCGTGTGGTCTGCTATCTTTCACAGCGTTAATGCTTTTAACAACGCCGGTTTTAGCATCTATTCAGATAATTTGATCGGCTACATCAGTTCGCCTATGGTTAACTTCACAGTCAGCGGTTTAATCATATTTGGGGGAATTGGCTATCAAGTAATTATGGAAATGTACCTGTGGGTGCGCGATCGGTTGAATAAAAGCCCTATCTGCACAGTTTTTTCCCTGAACTTCAAAGTTGTTACCACTACAACGGCTGTCCTTTTAATTTTAGGAACGCTAGCCTTTTTGGTGCTGGAATACAACAACCCAGACACTTTCGGCTCTCTAAATTTCCCTCAAAAGGTGATGGCAGCTTGGTTTCAATCTGTTACTCCCCGCACGGCGGGTTTCAATACAATTAGTATTGGCCAAATGAGCGAGGCCTCGCTATTTCTGACTATCGCGCTGATGTTTATCGGCGCCAGTCCTGGCAGCACCGGCGGCGGAATCAAAACCACAACTTTTAGGATATTGTTTTGCTGTACCACAGCAGTTATCGAAGGCCAGGAAGATGTGGAGTGCTATCAGCGTCAAATCCCGCCAGCAATGATTCTGAAAACCATTAGCGTAGTCTTCGGTTCCCTGTTGGTCGCGTTCACATCTGCAATTTTAATCGAGCTGACCAATCCCCAAGTAGAATTTATCGCAGCGCTGTATGAAGCCGTTTCAGCTTTTGCCACGGTCGGTCTTTCCACTGGGATTACACCCACGCTTTCAGCGATCGGTAAGTTGATTTTGATTGCTACAATGTACATAGGTCGGGTTGGGATACTGCTGCTGGTGAGTGCTGCATTCGGCGACCCAAAACCCAGGTCTTTTAAGTATGCTGAGGAAAGTTTGTTAGTGGGATAAAAAAATCCTGCCTCGTTGCTGATAATCTAAACAATGGGTGACAACCCAAATCAACTTTTACTACTTACCCAAAAATCAAAAGGAGGCGGCGCTGTCTCTGCTAAAATTTAAACAGCAAGACGCTCAGCGCTGGATATTGAGTGAACCTGTCATCTTTGAATTTTTTTCGGACTTTGCGCGCCGAAAACAAGCAGTTTGCAGTTATTGGTTTGGGACGCTTCGGCAAAGCTGTGTGTTCTACTCTGCACGGCTTGGGTTACGAAGTCTTGGGAGTTGACACCGATGAAAAAAAAGTAGCTCAAGCTTTGAACGATCGCATTGCTGCTCACGTTGTGCAGTTAGATTCTACTGAGCCTAGCGCTCTTGCGGAAGCGGGTATATTTGAATTTGAAACAGTGATTGTGGCGATCGGCAATTACCTCGCAGAAAGCATTACCACCACCCTAAATCTTAAGGAAGGCGGGGTAAGTCACGTAATTGCCAAAGCTTCTTCGGAAACTCACTTAAAACTGTTGAAAAAAGTCGGGGCAGATCATGTAGTTTTTCCAGAACGAGAAATGGGCTGCTCTTTGGCCCGGGTTCTTACACAACCCAGCATTTTAGAACGCTTTGATCTCGACCCAGATCACAGCATCGTTGAGGTGCTCGTTCCTGAAAAATTTGACGGTAAAACCATCTCGGAATTGGAACTCCGGCGCAAGTATGGTTTGAACTTGCTAGCAGTGGGTCGCGCCGACAAGTTCGAGATTAATCCGCAGCCAAACGAACGCTTGAGAAAGGGCGACGCGATGGTAGTAGTTGGTTCTAATAAAGATATCAATCGCTTGCCAATTTAACAGCTCGCCATTTTATGCACATATAGCAACACTCCTGGACTCAGAAACCAGATTTCTTGTGTTCCGAGTGTCTAAGTCCTAAGCAATTCTTGCGGGATGTGTGAAAATTTCAGACCTGCACAAACCCGGTTTATCTTAGATAAACCGGGTTTCTCTGTCAATCTGTATGTTCTAATTTTTAACTGAAATATGTAAATTGAATTTCACCAGTTCTGGGGTTGGTTCCGTCTTTGCGACCCCTTCTAAGAACATAGCCAGACAAATAGCGAAAAATTTTAACAAAGTAGCAGCACTCGATCGCGCTCCCGCAAATCATAGGAGCGCTAGCCCTGAAAATTCAGCCGACTTTCAAGATATCTTGCAAATAAGCTTTGCCCAAAACCAGCACCGCCAAGACTAGAGCGAGTTCAACAGGCCAAGGACACACTGCCAGCAACCAAATTAACGAACACACTCCAATAATTGCAGCTATGGGAGCCGGAATTCCGTCTAGCGTTCTATTGTCAGTCCCGGCAGTTACCCACCCAGCAATCAAGCACACCGTCAACGGAATCAAGCAACTTGTGATCATGATTTTTACCCCATCAATTTGGTTTACATATGGCATCTGAGCATATTGTAACAATACATCCAAAATTGGGAAATGCACCATGAATTGCGATAAAATGTAAGATTGCATACTTAATAAGTAGGTAAGCGGAATTAAACTCAGCTATGTCACAGTATGTAAACAGGGCTGACTTAGCCACGCTTAGCGCCTTTGGAGACTTTACAATCGTTTACATAATTGCGTTTGACAGCGCCTACTTACTTACGCTGGGATCATAATAGTTGGTAATTTTTAGCTTTGGCTATGTCCGAAGGCAGAATTAGGTTGGCATCAGGTAGAAGTTAGGGATTTTTCTTTCTACAGAAGTGCTTTTGCTTTCTACCTTGAGATGAATTGCGATGAGCCCATCTCTGCAAGTTATACTCAGGATTGCAGTCACTTACTGTAGAGCGTGAATCAATGCTGGGCAAATTTTTTCGCAAGCCAGAATTAGAAAACAGCGATCGCGTCCCTCCGGGTCAATACCTCGCCAACGGCTTTCCCGTGTTGACCTACGGGGATACACCCTTGGTTAGCATAGAGACTTGGGAATTTAAAGTCTGGGGATTGGCAAAACCACAAACTTTCACTTGGTCGGACTTCCAGGCAATGCCCCAAAGTAACTTTACTGCGGATTTTCACTGCGTCACTCGGTGGTCAAAACTCGACGTGCAGTGGACGGGAGTCAAAGTCACAGATTTTATGAACTACATAGCAGTCGATCCAAAAGCTCTCCACCTTCTAGAACACTGCTACGGCGGCTACACCACTAACATTGCGATCGCCGACTTCCTCCGAGAAGAAAACTTTTTCGCCCACACCGTCTTCGGCGAACCTCTATCCGCAGAGCACGGTGGCCCAATGCGGCTCGTAGTTCCCCACTTGTACGCTTGGAAAAGCGCTAAATGGATTAACGGCTTGGAGTTTACAGAAACTGAAGAACTCGGTTTTTGGGAACGCAACGGCTACCACCAGCGGGGCGAACCTTGGGCCGAGGAACGCTACAGCGGTCTGTTTTGATGCGGTCGATCGGCAGGAAAGACTGGCCCCGAGCTTCTATCTAGGGTATTTGTTGAGGGTCAATGCGCTCTTTTACCGCTTCAATCTGCAGAAATCGCATCTCGTCGATCGCATCTTTGGGATATCTCACCCCACGGGATCTATTTAATTCAACCAAAATACGTAGACCCAACGATCGCACTTTGTACGTAATTTACCCGATAGATAAACTACTTTAACTCTCCTACGCAAGCCCCAACAAACAAATATTCCCAGTTTCTGGTTAATATAAAACTCCTGTAACTGTCAGGAACACAGATGTTACCGTATTTATACTTAAGTGTTTGCTGTTGAGGATTTAGACTTGAGAATCTAATAAAAAATTAGCATAGGCCAGCTCCAAATCTGTGTGGCTGCTCTGCGCTCCTATGCCCGCTACTGCAAGGTTTCACTCCACAGTTCTTATAATTATTTAGTGGGTATTATTAGGAGCGATCGCCCGCCAGCAGATGTGATCGAGAGCATTTATGAAGGATATGTAAAGGCTTGATAAAGAATATGTCAAACTTTACCTAAAGTGCCCCAAATACAAACAAAGTATCGCATAATGAAATTATTAAGACCCTCGCACAAAAGGAACAGGTTATGAATACCAAACTCTTATCCGCCCTAACAGCTACCGCAGCCGCCACAGCTCTGTTTGGTGCAAGTGCTCCAGCCCACGCCTTCTCCTTCGGCACCAGCGGCATCTCCTTCAGCCAAGATCAAGATGTCAAGTTTAACTTCACAGAGTCTCACGGCGCGTACATTTCATCTTTGGGAATTTACACCGTGAAGGACTCGGTAGCCTCTATAGCTAAGACCTTGTTTTCGGAAACTAAATCCTCAGACAACGGCAGGGCGAACGAATGGAAAGGAACTCTGGGCAATACTGTCAAGGATTCTGGCCCGGTAGTATTCAAATTCCTGGCAAATCAAATCTACACTTTGGGACTCTCCAGCACTTTCGGGCAGTGGTCGGGCACTGTCTACTCGACCTCAACTTTGAACAGCGGCGCCAGCCAGCAAGCCGTGTTTGGCGGGGCGTTGCTGGGGAACGCACTCGACACAAAAACAACGAAGGCCTTCAAATCTGCCGGAGACTACACAAACGGAGTAGGTTCTCTGTTTAGCGGCACGGTGATCTCCTTCGACGATGCTGGTAACGGCAAGGACGCAGACTTCCAAGACTTCACAGTGAGTGCAGAAGCAGTTCCCGAACCGATTACGATGACTGGTTTGGCTCTCGGTTTCGGCGGCTTGGTTGCAGCACGCCGCCGCCGCGCTAGCAAGACGGCTTCATGATTTTTTTCAACCGGAACCCTCTCTTCAATTCCGTTTGACAACAAAATAAAATTCAATTAGGAGGCGCGCTAATGAGAAATAGGCTCGCCTTTTGCTTGATTTGAAAATTCAGAAGGGAGAAGTCATATCAACTCTGGTTGCACTCCTCATGATTGTTGACTGCTGACTGTTGACTCGGGGTCGCCAAACTGAATAATGGTTGAGTGTTGGATATTGACTCGATTTTACGCCCGACGATGAAGCGCGGATTTGATATCAGGGTGAAGTTCGGGAACGCGCAGTGTACGGGATTTAACGGGTTTAACCGAGGGGTGTTGAGGGAAGAAGTCAAGCGTGAAGCCAGAGGATTTTTTCCACTCTTCCACTCTCCCTCTCCCAACTCCCAACTCAAAACTTACTCACGGTAAATTGTTTGATCGTACAAATTCACCAGTATCGGTTGAGGAATTTTAATGTCGGCCCGGATGCACGCTACTTTAATCGCCACCACACCCCTGGTGTTTGTCCGTCGCACCTGTGCTTGTTCGCGCAGCGTAATAACGGACAATAAGATAATAACCATCGTTAAAGCCTGAAGTATCAACATCATAGGCTAAATTTAAAGGCAAGTTAGTTCGCCTGTGGGGCCGGCCTATTAGTAAGCTGTTGTGCATTTAAATTGTATATTGAGGGCGTGCTCTCCTGCCCAACCCCTAGTCCCCACACAAGTAAAGATTTATTTGACTATGCAATTTAAATGCGGATTAGCTTACCCGCACTGAATTGGTAAATACGATCGCCTTCGGCACGATAACTCGCTCTCCCCGAGCACTAATAATTTGAGTTGAACGCCGCAAAATCTTTTCAACAGTACCTTCAAAGCCTTCTACCATTATCCGATCGCCCAATTGCAACGCTTCGTGCAACAGCAAAATATTTCCGCTAAAAAGTATTTGAAGATGTCTTGGAACGCGAAACTAATAGCTACTGAATCCAGTCCTAACAAACCGATGATATTTCCCGGACGCAAAGCCGAGAACGCAATCACGCAGGCGATCGAACTGCCCGCAGCCCAAGTGAGGGCAAAGGCTATCTGCACCAAGAGCGATCACAAGGACAAACTTTTGACAGTCTGTTGAGTAGCTGCCGAGATTGTTCGGCGAACAAACTTCGCTGCGGTGTTCATCAGCACCAGAACTACCACAGCCGCTGCTATTGACGGCGCCTCGATCGCTTGACCCAACAGGTTTAACAAGCTAGTTTGGATTTGTTGAATTATCACACCCATTGTTAAATTTGAACTAAAAAATTTTAGACCAATAATCGATCGCTGGCTAATTTCTGATTTTTCCAGACCCTCGTTTATGCTATATTCAACAGACAATGATATCATATATGTCATTTATATACTGCTTAGCTCATTCCTCGGAAAAATAGAAAGATGAATTTTGATTTGCAGCAACTGATTAAAACCTTTGGCTATTTGGGGATTTGGGCTATTGTGTTCGCAGAATCCGGATTGCTGTTCGGTTTTTTTCTGCCGGGAGACAGCTTGCTGTTTACTGCTGGAATTGTCGCTGCTGCGCCCGACTCTCTGAATATTTGGACGCTAATTTTTGGGGCTTTTGTCTGCGCGGTGGCTGGTGATAATGTTGGCTATGCAACGGGACACCGTTGGGGCCGTCGCTTATTTCAGAAGGAAGATTCGTGGCTGTTTAAGAAAGAATATTTAGAAAAAACCGAAAACTTCTACGAAAAACACGGTCAAAAAGCAGTTGTACTGGCGAGATTTATGCCAATTGTCCGCACTTTTGCGCCGATAGTGGCGGGAGTGGCGGCAATGAAATACAAAACTTTTATGTTTTATAACCTCGTCGGCGGGTTTGTGTGGACGGTGGGGATAACTCTGCTGGGTTATTATTTGGGAAAAATGATTCCTCCCGATCAAGTTGACAAATATTTACTGCCGGTAGTTTGTGGAATAATTGTACTTTCTTTTGTGCCTTCTATTATTCATATAATTCAAGAACGCCACGCTAACAAAAAAGATTGAGATCGCGATCGCCCGACAGGAAGTTTTGACTCTCGCGGTGCGGGTGACTCCCCTGTGCAGATCGCAAATTGGTCGATCGAACACAATCAAAATTTAAGATTAACCTCCCCCAGGCCGATCAACTAAAATCACAGCACTTGCCCGGCGAGGGGTTAATCTGCTAGAACTAACAAAGTTTGATGATTCCTCAGAAATAACATACATGGTTGCTACATCCGTCAAGATTAAACACGAAGTCAAAGACTTGTCCCTCGCCCCCTTGGGAAAGCAACGCATTGAGTGGGCCGGCCGGGAAATGCCGGTTTTGCGACAAATTCAAGAACGCTTCGCTAAAGAAAAGCCTTTCGCTGGCATTCGCTTGGCTGCTTGCTGCCACGTAACCACAGAAACCGCTCATTTGGCGATCGCCATCAAACTCGGCGGTGGCGACGCCGTACTGATCGCCAGCAACCCCTTGAGCACTCAAGATGACGTAGCAGCTTGCTTAGTTGAAGACTACGGCATTTCCGTCTTCGCCCTCAAAGGAGAAGACGCAGCTACCTACGAACGTCACGTCTACACAGCCCTAGATCACCGCCCCAACATCATTATCGACGACGGCAGCGACGTAGTGGCAGCCCTGATCCAGCACCGCCCGAACCAAATTTCCGACTTAATCGGAACTACCGAAGAAACTACCACAGGCATCGTGCGCCTGCGGGCAATGTTGAAAGACGGCGTGCTGACTTTCCCCGCAATGAACGTCAACGACGCCGACACCAAGCACTTCTTTGACAACCGCTACGGCACCGGTCAATCTACCCTAGACGGCATTATCCGCGCTACCAATATTTTGTTAGCCGGTAAAAATATTGTGGTTGCAGGTTACGGTTGGTGCGGCAAAGGCACGGCACTGCGCGCCCGTGGTATGGGTGCTAACGTAATTGTCACCGAAATCGATCCGATTCGGGCGATCGAAGCAGTGATGGACGGTTTCCGCGTCATGCCGATGGACGAAGCAGCAACAGTCGGAGATATATTCATTACCGTTACCGGCAACAAACACGTCATTCGTGCCGAACATTTCGAGACAATGAAAGACGGCGCAATTGTTTGCAATTCCGGTCACTTCGACATTGAAATTGACCTCAAATCCCTTGGCGCGAAAAGTACCGACGTGAAAACAGTCCGGTCTTTCACTCAAGAATATCACCTCAATAATGGCAAGTCGATTATTGTGTTGGGCGAAGGCCGTTTGATCAACTTGGCAGCAGCCGAAGGACACCCCAGCGCCGTGATGGATATGAGCTTTGCTAACCAAGCTTTAGCCTGCGAATATCTGGTTACGAACAAAGGCAAACTAGAGCCGGGTATTCACTCAATCCCCGTAGAAGTTGACAAAGAAATTGCCCGTCTCAAATTGGAAGCAATGGGTATTCACATTGATACCTTGACTGCCGAACAAATTGAGTACACAAACTCCTGGACTTCGGGCACTTAATCATCGATCTATCCCCACAGTAGGGACACGGCATTGCCGTGTCCCTACTTCTTCATGAACTTCCTTCTTCCAACTTCGGCATTCGGTCTTCCTGACATCCGTTACATTTCTTAGATAATCCGTTGCCGAACTTCCTTCTGCTATACCTATTACCAATTATTAAATCAAAATGGTTGAATGGATAACTAACACAATGCAGTCGATGGGCTATCTCGGAATTGGCCTGTTGATGTTTTTAGAAAATCTTTTCCCGCCCATCCCCTCAGAATTGATTATGCCACTGGCAGGATTCACGGCATCAAAGGGTAATGATATGCAGTTAGC
Source organism: Microcoleus sp. S13C4 (assembly GCF_036700865.1). Lineage (NCBI taxonomy): Bacteria > Bacillati > Cyanobacteriota > Cyanophyceae > Oscillatoriales > Microcoleaceae > Microcoleus > Microcoleus sp. S13C4. Next base: position 68,498 of record NZ_JAUBPS010000030.1, on the reverse strand, counting down.
ACCGGCGATCGCAGCCGGAGTAATCGGTACAATTCTGGGCGCGCTTCCCTGGTACTATGCGGGTAAATTATTGAGCGAAGAACGCTTGAGGAATTTAGCAGACAAATACGGCAAGTGGATCACAGTATCGGGCGCCGATATTGACAAAGCAAATAGATGGTTTAACAGACACGGCAACAAAGCCGTGTTTTTGTGTCGCCTCGTACCGGGAGTTCGTACCCTGATTTCCCTGCCCGCTGGCATCAATAATATGTCTTTGATCCCTTTTCTGCTCTACTCAACAGGCGGCACAATTTTGTGGGTGAGTTTACTCACTTTTGCCGGATATAAACTAGGGGAAAATTATACACTTGTAGATAAGTATCTCGATCCGGTTTCCAAAATAGTTGCGGTGATTATTGTCATCTGGTTTATTTTGTGGATTGTGAAGAAGAATATGCAAAAAGAATAAAATCCTAGATAAATGCAGACATCCTCACAAACATCTGCGTTTATCTGCTGTTATCTGCAGTTAAAAATCAATTTATCAAAAATTTATACAAATATTTAGGATTGATTGAGGTTTAGGGAGATAATCGTGCCAAAATAGGGAACATTGCTATCCGCGCTGTTAAGATATGTACCAAAAGATTGTAGCCCCGACAACTGGTTCTAAAATTACTTTCAAAGATGGTTCGCCGATCGTCCCCGATGACCCGATTATTCCCTTCATTCGCGGTGACGGTACGGGAGTGGACTTGTGGCCAGCATCCCAGAAAGTCATGGATGCTGCGGTAGAAACAGCTTACGGCGGCAAGCGGAAAATTAACTGGTTTAAGATTTATGTAGGCGACGAAGCTTGCGATGTCTACGGTACTTACCAATATTTGCCGCAGGATTCCTTAGACGCCATCAAAGAATACGGAGTCGCCATCAAAGGGCCGCTGACAACCCCAATCGGGGGTGGCATTCGATCGCTCAACGTAGCTTTGCGGCAAATCTTTGACCTTTACGCCTGCGTGCGACCCTGCAAATATTATGCTGGAACACCATCGCTTCACAAAACTCCTGAACTCCTAGATGTAATTATTTACCGAGAAAATACAGAAGATATTTACCTCGGAATTGAATGGGCGAAAGGCAGCGAAATCGGCAAAAAATTGATTGAATTCCTCAATAATGAGTTAATTCCAGCAACACCAGAACATGGCAAAAAACAAATTCGCCTCGATTCTGGAATCGGAATTAAACCCATTAGCAAAACAGGTTCTCAGCGTTTAGTACGGCGCGCCATTACCCACGCTTTGCGGTTGCCAAAAGATAAGCAGCAAGTGACTTTGGTACACAAAGGCAACATCATGAAATATACGGAAGGGGCGTTCCGAGATTGGGGTTACGAATTAGCAACAACCGAATTTCGAGAACAGTGCGTAACTGAAAGAGAGTCTTGGATTCTGGGCCACAAAGAAAAAAATTCAGCCATTAGCTTAGAAGATAATGCTCGCCAAATAGACCCGGGATACGATGCTTTGACCCCAGAAAAACAAGCCAAAATTCGTCAAGAAGTAGCCGATGTTCTGTTTGCAATTTGGGGGAGTCACGGCAGCGGCCAGTGGAAAGAAAAAATCATGGTCAACGACCGAATTGCTGACAGTATTTTCCAACAAATTCAAACCCGACCGGCCGAGTATTCGATTTTGGCGACCATGAATCTAAACGGGGATTATTTATCCGATGCGGCCGCCGCCATTGTGGGTGGATTGGGTATGGGCCCTGGTGCGAATATTGGTGATGAATGTGCAGTTTTTGAGGCGACTCACGGCACTGCACCGAAACACGCTGGTTTGGATAAAGTCAATCCCGGTTCCCTGATTTTGTCCGGAGTGATGATGTTAGAATACATGGGATGGCAGGAAGCAGCAGACTTGATTAAGAAGGGTTTGGGAGCGGCAATTTCTAACGGTGAAGTTACTTACGATTTGGCGAGGTTGATGGAGCCCCCGGTGCCTGAGTTGAAGTGTTCGGAGTTTGCGGAGGCAATTATTAAGCATTTCGCCGATTAAGTTCCTCGGTGGGCCAACAATTGCGTGCTGGAAGCCGGTCAGAAAATCATTCCAATCCTGAATCAGCAGTAGCTTTAAAACAACACCGCGATCTTCTATGTATTGGTACACTTGCCAAAATAGGGATAGCGGTGTTATAAAGTTCTTGAGTCCCATAGCAATTATCACTCTTCGCGAACAATTAGTTAGGGTAGGCAAGCCAGGGGGCAACCGCAGGGAACTTCTGCTAAACCAATCTCGCGAATTATGACAAATTATACAGATACTAGAATTTTTATGAAAAACCCAGAGAAAACTGATACGATGCGAGTTTTGATTCTGGCGGATGTTTGCAATCCTGAGTGGCCTTCTTTACCGGTGGTTGGATATAAATTTGCGCGTGCGATAAGCCATTATGTTAATGCTACGGTTGTTACTCAAATTAGGAATAAACCAAATATCGATCGAGCCGGAATGGGTAACGCTAAAGTAGTTTATATAGATACAGAAAAAGTTGCTGCTCCCATTCAAAAGCTAACGACTTTACTAAGTGGCTCAAACAAAGCCTGGACTATTAACGCAGCGCTGGGTTATTTCAGCTATCTCGCCTTTGAGTGGGAAGTCTGGCAGCGCTACAAGCAGGAGTTGCAAAGCGGGTATTTCGATGTCGTTCACCGGATTACCCCGATGTCGCCCACGCAGCCGAGTCCGATGGCAACTTGGAGTCCTATTCCTTTTTTGTTAGGACCTCTCAACGGCGGGCTGCCTTGGCCGAAAGCTTTCACAATTGAGTTGAAGCGGGAACGCGAGTGGTTGAGCTATGTGCGAAATGCTTACAGGTTAATGCCTTTTTACCGCTCTACTTATGAACGTTCAGCAGGAATTCTGGCGGCATTCGATCACACGATCGCAGATTTGCCAGCCTCAGCGAGATCGAAGACCATTAATTATGCCGAAGTTGGCATAGATCCCGAACTGTTTAAGCTGCCCGAACGCTCTAGCAGCGAACAAGTGACGGTACTGTTTGCCGGGAGGCTAGTTCCCTATAAATTGCCAGAAGTTGTCATTCGCGCTTTCGCTAATAGTTCGATTTTGCAGCAGCATAAATTAGCGATCGTTGGCGACGGACCCGAACGTCCTAGACTAGAACAATTAATCGCAGAACACAATTTAGGCAACTGCGTTAAACTTTTAGGTCAAAAAACCCAAGCTGAAGTGGGAGAATTGATGCGCCAAGCTGAGATTTTTGCTTTTCCCTCGATTCGCGAACTGGGGGCGGGCGTTGTGGTTGAGGCAATGGCGTGCGGTATGGCTTGTGTTGTAGTTGACTACGGCGGACCAGGTGCGCTGGTAGAGCCCGATCGCGGGATTAAAGTTCCTCTCGGTAATTTTGACACACTGGTAAAATATTTTACCGCAGAACTCGAACAGCTTGTCGCCGATCGCGCTCGTGTTGCGCGCATGGGCATTGCAGCCCACAATTACGCCATGAATCACTATTCCTGGGATGTTAAAGCTCAGCAGATCCTGCAAGTTTATCAATGGTTAGCAAGTCATGGCAGTGTCAAACCGGATTTTGAGCTACAGTCAAATAGCTTGTGACCGCTCGTCAAGTTTAATTCTCAGTTAGGACTTGCGCCCACTGCCATGCCGCGTTCAACGGCGGGACGCTTCTGCAAGGTTTCTACCCAACGCTTGAGGTGGGGGTGGTTGTCGAGGGTTAATCCTTGAAATTCGTAAATAGCAACCCAGGGATAGGTAGCAATGTCGGCTATAGAATAGTCGCCGCAGATGTATTCGTATTTTGCTAGTTGAGTGTCTAATACTCCGTAGAGGCGCAAGGTTTCTTTTTCGTAGCGCCCAATCGCATAGGGAATTTGTTCGGGTGCAAAGCGTTTGAAGTGGTTTAGCTGACCAAACATGGGGCCGATGCTGGCCATTTGAAACATCAGCCACTCTATAACTTGAAAGTATTTTTGTTTGTCTGTGGGCAGAAATCTGCCGCTTTTTTCGGCAAGATAGATTAGAATAGCGCCAGACTCGAAGACGGTGATGCCGTTATCTCGATCGACTATGGCCGGAATTTTGCTGTTGGGGTTGATTGCGATGAATTCTGGGCTAAATTGGTCGTTTTTTTTGATGTCGATGACGTGCACGCTGTAGGGTAAACCTATTTCTTCGAGCATGATCGAGACTTTGCGACCGTTCGGTGTGGTAAAAGTGTACAGGTCGATCATAAGTTGTCCGCCTTTTCTCAAGCAAGTATAAACTATATTATAATAATTTAAGGCAAATAGCTAATGATAATGGATATTATTGAAATTCTCAAAGACGATTATCAAAGATTCCCCGACAATCAGACTTACAACATTTACGCAAAAGAGGTTTATTTTGAAGACCCAGTGAATCGATTTACAGGAGTCGATCGCTACCGCAAAATGATCGGGTTTATGGGGACTTTTTTTAAAGAGATTAAACTCGACTTGCACAACATTTCCCAGTCGGGAGATACTATAGAAACTCGCTGGACTCTGAGCTGGATCGCACCGCTACCTTGGAAACCGAAAATGGCGATCGCCGGTAGGAGCGAACTTAAAGTCAACAGTGATGATTTAATTGTTTCTCACATCGATTACTGGAACTGTTCGCGGTTGGATGTACTCAAACAACTTGTATTTCCCGTGACAACTAATGTTTGAGAATTGTTCTTAGGTTTGTTAGCAACAAAAAATGGTGTTTCAAGAGCGAGAGCCCTTTTTAACCGCAGATAAACACAGATGAATGGTGATGGATTTTTATGTGTCGCAATTGATATCTGAAATAAATAACTTTAACTGATCTTGACATGGCAGCAATTTCGTGAATGACCGAAAATGTGCTGTGTCCGGCGGCTGCTTGTGGCCAAAATTAATTCCCCCACTAAATTAATCTCTGTTACAGAACGTTACAATAAAGAAGTAAAGAATTTTCAGGCGAGCTAAACAATCAATGCGCTTAATATTAATGACTGGAAAAGGTGGCGTCGGCAAAACCTCCGTAGCCGCTGCGACTGGGCTGCGATGTGCCGAATTGGGATACAAAACCCTAGTGCTGAGCACAGATCCTGCTCACTCCTTAGCCGACAGCTTTGACATGGAACTCGGACACGATTCGCGGCTGGTGAAACCGAACTTGTGGGGAGCAGAATTAGACGCTCTCAGGGAATTAGAAGGCAATTGGGGAGCCGTTAAGCGCTACATTACTCAAGTCTTGCGAGCGCAGGGGCTCGAAGGGGTGCAAGCTGAAGAATTAGCCATCTTGCCAGGAATGGATGAAATCTTCGGTTTAGTGCGAATGAAGCGGCATTACGACGAAGGCGAATTTGATGTTTTAATTATCGATTCGGCTCCGACTGGCACAGCATTGAGACTGCTAAGTTTGCCGGAAGTTGGCGGCTGGTACATGAGAAAATTTTACAAGCCACTGCAAGGCATATCAGCCGCCCTTAGACCTTTAGTTGAACCTATTTTTAGACCAATTGCAGGTTTTTCCTTACCAGATAAAGAGGTGATGGATGCACCTTACGAATTTTACGAACAAATCGAAGCTTTGGAAAAGGTTTTAACTGACAATACTGTCACTTCGGTAAGGTTAGTTACCAATCCCGAAAAAATGGTAATTAAAGAGTCTCTGCGCGCTCATGCCTATTTGAGTTTGTACAATGTAGCCACAGATTTAGTAGTAGCTAACCGGATTATTCCCGCAGAAGTAACTGACCCATTTTTTAAACGGTGGAAAGAAAGCCAGGAGCAGTACCGTCAGGAAATTCACTCAGATTTCATGCCGCTGCCAGTTAAGGAGGTGCCACTTTATTCTGAAGAAATGTGCGGTTTGGCAGCTTTGGAACGGTTGAAAGAAACGCTTTACAAAGACGAAGACCCAAGTCAAGTTTATTACAAAGAAAATACGATTAAGATAGTTCAAGAAAACAATCAATATAGTCTTGAACTGTATTTGCCCGGAATTGCGAAGGATCAGATCCAGTTGAGCAAAACGGGAGATGAGTTGAATGTTCGGATTGGGAATCACCGCCGTAATTTGGTGTTGCCCCAAGCTTTAGCTGCCCTGCAACCTTCGGGAGCGAAGATGGAGGATGATTATTTGAAGATTAAGTTTGCTTAAGCTACAAATATAGGACACGGTAATGCCGTTTCCCTACAAATATAGGACACGGCAATGCCCATTAATAACTCAGATAAGGGAGGAAGAGCCTCGCTTCCGAAAATGGAGGCTCTTCCTCACCCCAGAACCTTTACTTTCGCTATCAGCCTGGAAACCAGTAAAAATGGAGGCTCTTCCTCCGGATCTGCCTTAGTTGCGCTATCAGGCTGGTAACCAGTAAATAGTTTTTTTCTCAGGAGTTATGCACAGCAACCAAAGAAACCGGATTTCTCACGGTTTTCTCTTGGCTGCAATTAATGATTTTTGATTAAGAAATCCCCTTTCTCGATATTAAGGTAATTCACCATCTAATTCATCGGGTGGTAAAGTCGCGACAAGTTGTGCATTTCCTAAGTGAATAAGTTGCTCTACTTCGGAGAATTTTTCAGAGGCTTGCCGATCGCTTTTCCATAAAGAAACCCCAATTCCGACAATAAATGATAAAGGAATTGTGACCAAACCCGGATTTTTCAGAGGAAAAATTGCCTCCGTATTTTTGAGTAAATCTATTTGAATTGTCGGAGACAAATAGATTAATAATAAAGATGAAAAAGTCCCTGTTATCATACTCGCGACAGCCCCATTTGTGGTAAACTTTCGCCACAAAATTGACATTAATAAAGCCGGAAAATTACCACTCGCGGCTATCGCGAAAGCCAAACCCACCATATAGGCAACATTTTGACCTTTAAAAACAATTCCCAAAATAATTGCCAAAACACCTAAGAAGCCAGTAGCACCGCGGGCGACTTTTAATTGTTCGGATTCATTAGCAGAGCCTCCTCTCACCACATTCACCCATAAATCGTGAGAAAGCGCGGCAGCACCCGAAAGCGTTAATCCCGCGACTACTGCTAAAATTGTGGCAAAAGAAACCGCGGCAATAAAGCCTAATAAAACATTACCGCCCAAATGTTCTGCTAACATCGGCGCGGCCATATTACCCCCTTTATCAATGGCCTTAATACTGTCTTGGCCTAATAAAGTCATAGCGCCAAAACCGAGGATAAAAGTCAACAGATAAAAGAAGCCGATAAACCATGTCGCATACATGACTGACTTACGAGCAGCCTGGGCATCTGGTACTGTATAAAAACGCATTAAAATATGCGGTAATCCGGCTGTACCAAACATTAAAGACATCCCTAAAGAAATAGCGTCTAAAGGATTAGCTACCTGTTTACCTGGGGCTAATACTTCCGGTCCATATTTCTCAGAGGCGGCGGCAAATAATTTAAGGGGATTAAAATCAAATTGAGATAATACTAAAATCGCTAATAATATCGCACCCCCTAATAACAAAAATGCCTTGATAATTTGTACCCAAGTGGTTGCCATCATGCCGCCGAAAATAACATAGGCTAACATCACACAACCGACAATCACTACGGCTAATTCGTACTCCATACCAAAGAGCAATTTAATTAAATTGCCAGCCCCTACCATTTGGGCAATTAAGTAAAAACTAACAACGGCTAAAGTACCGATCGCGGAGGCAATTCTCACGGGAGTTTGACGCATCCGATAGGCAACAACATCGGCAAAAGTATAGGTTCCTAAATTGCGTAAAGGTTCGGCAATTAAAAACATAACAATTGGCCAACCCACTAAGAAACCAATCGAATAAATTAAGCCATCAAAACCATTAAGGGCGACTAAACCAGCAATGCCTAAAAAACTGGCCGCGCTCATAAAATCTCCTGCGAGGGCTAAACCATTTTGAAAACCATTAATTTGACCGCCTGCTGTGTAAAATTCGGCGGTACTTTTTGTCTTTTTTGCAGCCCAATAAGTAATTCCTAAAGAGGCAACCACAAACAATAGGAAAAAGGAAACAGCAGTGAGGTTAAATTGTCCAAGGGTTGTGTTCATTTTGAACTCTTAATATATTCTTCAATTTGGCGATCGTAGTAGTTATTCGTCCAACTGACGTAAATGTAAATTAATACCCACGCGGCAATAATGACAAGGGCACCTAAGAATATTCCCCAACTTAATCCGGGTACAATTAATGAACCCATTAATGACTTATTAAAAGCCACTAATAAGATAAATCCAAAGTAGATAAACATCATGGCTAATGTTAGTTTTAAGGACACTTTCCATCGTTCTTCTGCTAGTTGTGTGAAGACTTTATCTCTATCGTTCATGGTTTTTCCCATTAACATGAGGCGTATTATATACTACTGATCGTTCATTTTTATCATTTTTTATTATTAATAATTGTAAACAAGTATTTTTACTTATGAGGTTAAGACAATTGGTTTGTCGTTTTTAGCATCAAGCGAAAATGAGGCAATGAGGTTTAGCTTGCAAGCTGGAGCTTGGTAACGAGTAAATAGGACAGGGCAATACCGTTTCCCTACAAAGATAATGGAGACAATTAACCGGATTTAATGTAAATTATTCTCCTTCTTCTTTTTCCTCCTCTGCGCCCTCTGCGCCCTCTGCGGTTTGTTCAATCTTTCCCGCATTAAGCTCAATCATTTTCTGCTGGCGTTCCGACGCTGCTTTTTGCAGCATTTTCAACTTTTCTGGGTCAGCATTCGATCGCCAAAACAACTTATGACCCTTAATTTTAACGCAATTTTCCTCCAAACACTTCACCCATTCCCGATATTTCTTAACGGCGCCACGATCTAGAATCCCTAATTTTTCTTCTTGGCGACTGAGTTTCGCAAACTTTTCGTAATGGGGATAAGTAGCAGTAACAAAAGCTTCTTTTCTCACTAAAATTTGCGGATTGTACACATCTGAATAGTCTTGATAGCTGACAGAGAGATCGCGCAAATGTATGTGCATAGAAGTGTGGAGGGCTGGATGCGGATTAGTATCAAAATCTGGATAAAATAAATAGGAAATCTGAGGTTTGCGAGCGTGAAATTTGATGATTGTAGCGCCATCAAGTCTACCGATTGTGCGGTTGGCGCAGCCTTCATACACCCTGAGCAAAGGATCAAGTTCTTCTAATGCAGAGACGTGAACTGAAAGGGAACCGTGCTGTTTGTAGCCGATCGCACTATCTTCGCAACAGTCAGCCACAATATCAGGTTTGCCCAAACTATATAGCATTAAATCTGCCAAAGTGCAAGCTTTTTGATAATTGTCAAACAAACCTTTGATGTCGTTGCGGATTTGAGCCGGGAGTCGGCGCATCGAAGGCCGATCGCCCAAACCGTTGAGAGCGAGATATACTAGCAAGTCCTGGCGGCGCTTGTCGGCGATTGTCTCCCAATCATCCGCATCAGTTGCTTGCAAAATCACCCTCCAAGCGCGATTAAAACTGTGGAATTCCCCCTTAATTACCGATTCTTCAGCTAATTCGCCTTTAACAGGAAGGCGGCCCCGATCGCTCACAAAAGCCATCAAAGGAGCCAGCATTTCCGCATAATCCTCAAACCGCTTAACTTGCGATCGCACTCTGGGAGTCGATAAGTGCGATCGAAACCGAGAAGCACGAAAACTTTCACCCTCTGCTGCATCCCGAAACACAAAATAAATTCCCAAAGCCACAGGAATTGCATCAACATTCAAAACTTGGTCAATATAAACCTTCAACTCTTCCTGTTCGTAATATTTCTGAAAAGTATTCCGAGAAGTAATCACCCCATCCCCGTAAGCAATTTGACCTCTGTCGCTATCATCAATCAAAACTTGAGCCGCTACAACTAATAAACTCTTAGTTAATTCCCAAGCATTCAGTAAAGCCTCTCGGCGTTCCGCCAAAGATTCAATTACATTAATCACATAACCAATATTCACAATATCCGCACCAATTCGCGGAGTATCCGGCTGATAGTACGGGTCCCAACCCGAAGCAGCATAACCCTCTTCATTAATACATTTAACATCCCAGCCGTACCCGCAACCGTAATCAAAAAAAGTCGCCCCATCCCAAAATAAATCAGCTTCCAAAACTAGACGCACAGGTTTAGAAAGCGAGTTACGTACCATCGCAGCTTTGTGACGCTCAATCTTGGGAACTGAGAGCTCACTATTCTCCTGTTTCAAACGCTCGACAACAGCATGATCTTGAATTTCGACACCGCAATATCCCAAATATTTGAGCCAACCCTCGCGAGTGCCGATAACGCTAGTATTGTCAAGCAACCCCCACTTTTCCTCGCAGCGAGTCAGTCGAGAAAACTTTTCGTAATTGGGATAATCCGCAGCTACAAAAGTTTCCTTGCGGTGCAAAACAGGGGGATTTTCGCTGTTGCTGTAATCGAAATATTTAACTTCCCCTGTTGCTAGATTAATTTGGATGCTGGTTTGCAAAGCAGGGTGAGCATCTGTATCGAAATCAGGGTAAAAAAGATAAGATATTTTAGGTTGATGGAGTGAAAATTTAACTAAAGTTGCTTCATCAATATTTTCGAGATGGCGTCTGGCACAATTTTCGTAGATTCCGAGGATAGGGTTGAGTGTCTGCAAAGCCGAAACATGAACGTAAAAAGCCGTAGGTAATTTTTTCCCAACCTGGCTTTCACGACAGCAGCGAGCCACTTTTCCTAGGAGATTGTCAACACATAAATTAGTGATTTCATCGAGCTGGTACGGCACAGCTTTTACAGAATCTTGCTCAGAGATAGCCTCGTTTTCATACAATAAAACTTCCCGAGCAAAAATCATCAAAGGCGTTAGCAGTTTTTCATCATTTTCTAATGAATCGCTGTCTAAAATAGTGTTTGTACTGGTATCGTAATTCATAGCTAAATTAATTATTTTTTTAATTAACCGCAGAGAACGCAGAGGACACGGAGAGAAGAAACAAACAAAATTTTCCTAGAATTTCTCTATGTAGGATGCACACTCCGTACCGTACCGCTTTATTTTTTAGTCTCAAGCGAGAGAGACTTCGTTTGTGTAAGGGCGAATTTAATCGCCAACTACGATCAAGTATGATCGAGTAAGATATTAACCAAACATTCGAGTTTCCACAAATTCTTGAACCCGGGCTAAATGACTGGACAAACTCACTAATAGGTTCTCAACCCTCTCAATATTTAACAATTTTACCCCTGGTGGGTCAGATTGAAAGCCTCGCGCTTGATGCTCTAATTGTGCGGCTAAATCTGACATCAGAGCAACTCCCACATTAGCAGAAGTTCCTTTGAGACGGTGGGCTTGATATTCCACAGCTTGCCAATCTTTAGCTTCTACGGCTATTTTGGCAGCAGCCATATCAGCTTGGGCCTCTGCCACAAAAGCTTGCAAAAGTCGCTCTGGCAATTTAATATTAACTCGTCCGAGTTGCTCCAATCTGCTCTTGTCGAACAGTCCGTCGTAGTCTCTATGTGCCCAAGTCTGAAGTGCGATCGCCCTTGGTGTCGGCCCAGCCACCGCCTGCGTTTTTTCCACAACTTCTGTATAATTTGTTGCTAATTGAGATTTATTTTCGGGATTAATACTTTTAACTCCATACTTATTTTCACCCTGAACATTTAGGGCTTCATACTTTTTCAGGGCCGCCGCCAAAGCATCTAAATCTACAGGTTTGCTGAGATAATCATCCATCCCCGCCGCCAGACACTTTTCTCGTTCCCCCGGCATAGCATGAGCAGTTAAAGCCATCACAAAAGTATGCCGATCGCTTCCTTCGATTTGCCTTAACTTTTGTGCCGTTTTATAACCGTCAAGTACGGGCATTTGACAGTCCATAAGCACTAAATCATAGCTTTTTTTTGCCAGCAAATCCAGCGCTTCTTGACCGTTGACCACGCAGTCAGCGTGATAGCCTAAAACTGCTAACTGTTCGACAAGAACTTGTTGATTGATGGGGTGGTCTTCCGCCACCAAAATTCTCAGCGATGAGGGCGAATTGGGAGTAATATATTGAGAATTAACTGGTGGCAACTTGCAAGTATTAGCAGCCTCCACTCTCCCAAAAACTCCCGTTCCCTTCGCCGGCGCAAGCATTGCCTCAAGCAGGTGGCTTGGCCGCACTGGCTCGATCAAATATCCGTTAAAACCCTGATGACAAAGCGCTTCAGCCTTCGGCTGTTCCCGCAAAGCAGTCATGGCGATTAACGAGCCAAAATTCGAGGTCGATCGCACTTTCCTAGCAAATTCCTCCGCATCCAACTCTGGCATTTGCAAGTCCACAAGCACCACATCCCAGCTTTTTTCCCTCTCCCCCGAATCCTGAGAAATCCCGCCCTGGGCCCTGTTCAACCCACTCAAAGCCTCAGCAGCAGTTTCTGCCTCATCGCAGCGGGCCCCCCAACTTTGAGCGAGCGATCGCACCGCAGCCCTTCTCACAGCGCTTCCAGAGACTACTAATAGCTTCTTGCCCGCAAGTTCGGGATCATGAGGCTCAACTTGCAACTGTTTTTCCAAAGGTACAGCAAACCAAAAAGTCGCACCGCTGCCTAGCACACTGCGAACTCCAATCTCCCCTCCCATCATCTCCACTAACTGCTTGCAAATAGCCAAACCCAAACCCGTCCCGCCGTAAGGCCTAGTAGGAGAATCGTCTACCTGAGTAAAAGATTGGAACAGCTTTGTTTGCCCTTCGGGCGAAATTCCAATGCCAGTATCCCGCACCGAAAATAGCAATCTTGCCCCTTGTCTACCCTCTGCCAGTCGGTTGCCCTGTTTCACAGTTACGTGAACTAGAACTTGACCGCGATCGGTAAATTTTATGGCATTACCCGTCAAATTCAGCAAAACTTGCTTCAATCTGCCCGCGTCGCCCACCAACTTTCTCGGCACTGAGCTGTCAACTAAAATATTCAATTCAATGCCTTTTTCTTCGGCCAAATGCGCTAGGATTTCTATCACCGACTCAACGCAACTATCCAAATCAAAATTAGCCTTGTCCAACCGCATTTCTCCCGCTTCAATCTTAGAGAAATCGAGGATATCATTAATAACATTCAGCAAATGTTCAGCACTGCGGTAAATAGTCTGAGCGCAGTCCCGCTGTTTCGGTTCCAGAGGAGCGCGCAGCAGCAATTGAGCCATTGCCAAAACCCCATTCATCGGAGTGCGAATTTCGTGACTCATGTTCGCCAAGAATTGCGACTTCACTCGGCTCGCTTCTAAGGCAGTTTCCCGCCCTTCCACCAACTCATTAATCTTGTCGGCAACCATCACAATTCCCCCCACTTTCTCGTCTGGATCGTACCAAGGGTGAGCAGCCCACCGCAGGTACAGAACAGATCCGTCTGCTCGTTCCCAGGCCTCTTCGCTCACAGAAACTACCTTGCCTTGGAGCACTTCTTGGTACATTACTTTCCAGCGATTTGGCGTATCTGGAAACAATTCGTAATGGCTGAGATTATTCAGGGACGGCAACTCCAAATTAAATTGACTAACCCATTTTTTAGAGTTAGCCATATAGCGCATTTGTGTATCGAACATCGCCATTGCTACAGGCACGCAAGTAATAATTTGTCTCAGTTGCTGCCGTTCCCTTTCCAGAGCATATTCCGCCTGTTTCCGCTCAGTAATATCGCTAATCATGCCTGCCATTCGCAGCGGTTTTCCTTTGGAATTGCGCTGAGCTTTTCCCTGAGAAGTGCAGTAGCGGTAAACACCGTTCGAGTGTAGCAGGCGGAATTCTACATTATAGTCTATTTCTTGTTCCAAGTGAGCCACGATCGCCCTGACGATTCCCTCCTTGTCATCGGGGTGCAGGCGGTTGTATAGAGCGTCCATAGTCCTGCCAAATTGCTTTCGCGACAAACCGATAATTTCCAAAAGGCGATCGTTCCAATAAACCTCATTTTTACTTAAATCCCAATCCCAAATTCCGTCGTTCACTCCCTCTAAAACTAACCTGTATCGTTCCTCACTTTCCTTGAGTTTTTGACTGGTATGAAACGCCTGAGATTCGGCGCGGTAAACGCGCATCGCATTGTACAAACTGCGAGACAAACTCTCTGGAGAAAGCTTATTTTTAGCGATATAATCAGAAGCTCCTGCCTTCATCAATTCCACAGCGATTTGTTCGTCGCCTTGACCTGTGAGCACAATTAAGGGAACTTTCAGCCCAGCTTCTCGTAGATTTTTTACCAAACTGAGTCCGTCTCCGTCGGGCAATCCGTAGTCGAGCAATACGCAGTCAAATTTGCACTCAAATATTTGATTTAATAGCCCATTTTCTAGCTCTTCAACCTCGCTTAAAGGGGGAGATTTATTTTCTTTGGAGAGTTTCGAGGTAGCCTGCATAGAATTTTTGCTGACCGAGAGTTGGGCCAGCGCCTCCGCACAGTCTTCTGTTTCAGTAACTTCTGCCGAAACACCAGCGGACTTGAGCGAACGTTTGATCGCCATTCGATCGACTGCATCGTCATCAACTATCAGAATTGTGAGAATTTTGTCCATAACAACCGAATTGTGGATTACTCCGAAAAAGCTGCAGTCTGGAAAAAGGAATTAAAACAACTGCATCGCTGAAAAATCACCAAGCCACATTAAAAAATAAATTTTTTATTAAATTTCCCCTATTTTAAGGAATTTCGCTCAGCATCCAGTATCTGTTTAGGGTAGCCATCACTTCCACAAAGTTAGAAAAAGTAACAGGTTTAAGAATATAGCCAGCTACATTCAAATTATAAGCTTTTACTTTATCTCTATCTTCATTAGAAGTTGTGAGGACGATTACCGGAATCGACCTCAAACATTCATCCAGTCGCAATTCTTGCAAAAACTCGATCCCGCTCATTCTCGGCATATTCAAGTCCAGCAAAATCAACCGGCGGGCTTGAGGCATTGGAGGCTCTATTTTCCCTTCTCCACGCAATATAGCCAAAGCTTCTAATCCATTGGCAGCAATGTAGAGGGGGTTGACGATGTTATTTTTTTTGAATGCTCGCCGGACGTTCATCACATCAACCTCATCATCTTCTACCAAGAGAATATGAATTTTTTTGTCTTCCATAAATCAGCCATTTTATAGATGTTTTTTAAGCGCCCGTCTCGTTGGCGAGGTTGAGTCAGCACGGATCGCGAACCCAGCAGGTTTAATCTCTATTGTCCTTTGTCAAGAATCATTTATGCCCGGGCAAATGATGGTATCTACCTACAGGTGTACTCGCCCCTCATGCTCTCAGGGGCGCAGCGGACATCCAAAAACTCGCCAATAACGCCCGATCGAGCTACGGTAAAATCTAAAACTCATCTACATTATTAATCGCCATGTCAGCCGATCGCAAACTCTACGAAGGCAAAGCCAAAATCCTCTACTCCACCGAAGACAGCGAAATTTTGCTGACCCACTTCAAAGACGACGCCACAGCCTTTAACGCCCAGAAACGCGGCAGCATCGTCGGCAAAGGCGAAATCAACTGCGCCGTATCCGCCCACCTGTTTCGGATGCTAGAAGCCAAAGGCATTCCCACCCACTTCATCGACACGCCGGCCCCGAACCAAATGCGAGTCTGTCGCGTCCAAATCTTGCCATTGGAAGTCGTAGTCAGAAACATTGCCGCCGGCAGTCTTTGCAAGCAAACCGGACTCGCCCTCGGCACAATTGTCAATCCGCCGCTGGTGGAGTTTTATTACAAAAACGACGATTTGGGAGACCCGCTGCTGACCCGCAGCCGACTCCAGTTAATGCAGCTAGCCACCCCCGAACAAGTAGACCAACTAGAAATCGCCGCCCGCGAAATTAACGAAATACTCAAAGAATTTTTCACCGAGTGCGGCATCACCCTAGTAGACTTCAAACTAGAATTCGGTATCGACCAACATCAAAATCTGATCCTCGCCGACGAAATCAGTCCCGACACTTGCCGCCTCTGGGACAACGCAGAAGCCGACCCCGACGCCCGTGTGATGGACAAAGACCGATTCCGGCGCGACTTAGGATCGGTAGAAACCGCTTACCAGCAAGTTCTCCAACGGGTTCTCGCTCAGAAACTCTAGAGGCTTTGGTAATGCGCTACAATTGCACAGTTTGTCACGGACATTCAGCACTCAGCAGTCAACAGTTAGCAGTCAGCGGCAAATTCAACCGACTCAATAACTAATGACTAATGACTAATGACTGATGACTGATGGCTAATGTGGTGTGTGGATTGCCTAAAAAAGTGAACAAAAATGCGTTTATCTGCTGTATTGGTGGCAGTTTTTACTGCCTCAGCAACATTCGGGTTATCAAATTCTGCAAGCGGCCAAACATCCTACTCTGAATCAGCAGAGGAAGCTTTGGCTGCCGTTCCCCCCGCCCCGTCGATCGAAGTACCCGATCGCCCCATTGCAGAATTAACCCCAAACCCTCCTCAAAACCGCAAAGCCGCTAAAACCGGCAAAGGGGAAGCCCTAACAATAGCAGTGGCACCTACCAGAGGAGGGGACGACCGCGAACCCCCAAACCGAGTCACAGACAGCCCCTCCCCGGTTTCCCCTGCCAGCTTTCAACTCAAACCCGAGCTAGCATCCAACCCCTCCCCTGCCTCTAGCAGCCAAAACGCTCTGCCAGACGCGCAACAGGACAGCTCGCTCCCCCCATCGGAAGCGGCTGTAACACCCGCCTGGATCGCAGCAGAGCTAGGGAAACCAGAGGAATCCGGGGCGATCGCTCAAAACGCCCAAGTTCCCCCCAGACCGGTTCCAACCAGACCGGCCCCGACCAGACCGCCGACTAACACCGTTCCCCCATTGCCCCCTGGCCCAGCACCGCTGCCCAGACAAACGCCCGCACCCGCCGGGGCGGCAGAACCGCAAGTGCTAGTTGCAGAAGTTACAGTCACCGGGGCGACGGGAGACTTGGAAAGCGAAATTTACCGAGTCATCAGCACCCAACCAGGACGCACGACCAACCGCAGCCAACTGCAACAAGACATCAACGCCATTTTTGCCACGGGCTTTTTCAGAAACGTGCGGGCAGTACCCGAAGACACCCCGTTGGGCGTCCGGGTAACTTTTATTGTGCAGGCAAATCCGGTGCTGCGGGGAGTGACAATCACTGGTCAGCAAGTGCTGCCCCAAAGCGTAATTGACGAAAGCTTCCGCGATCAATACGGCAAAATTCTCAACCTCCGCCGCTTTGAGGAGGGAGTGAAAAAAATTAATGCGTGGTATCAAGAGAACGGCTATGTTTTGGGCCAAATCACTGATGCCCCGCAAGTAGGAGACGACGGCACTGTCACTCTGGTAGTGGCAGAAGGCCAGATCGAATCCGTTGATGTCCGCTTCCTGAACAAGGAGGGAGAAGCAACAGATGCCACGGGTCAGCCGATCGGAGGCAACACCCGTCAGTTTGTCATCACCCGCGAAGTAGAACTCAAGCCCGGAGACATCTTTAACCGCACCAAGGCGGAAAGAGATTTGAGGCGGGTGTTTGGTTTGGGAATTTTTGAAGACGTGCGACTTGCCTTGGAACCGGGAACGACTGACCCCCGCAAGGCAAGGGTAATTGTCAACGTCATTGAGAAAAATACCGGTTCTCTGGCGGCTGGTGCGGGTTTGAGTTCCGCGACTGGTTTGTTCGGCACGCTGAGTTACCAGCAGCAAAACTTGAGAGGTAGGAACCAGAAATTGGGTGCTGAAGTACAAATCGGGGAACGCCAAACCCTGTTTGACCTGAGTTTTACCGACCCCTGGATTGCGGGCGATCCTTACCGGACTTCTTATACGATTAATGCGTTTAGAAGACGATCGATCAGCGTGATTTTTGACGGTGGCGAACGGGAAGTCAGATTGCCCAACGACGATCGACCCCGCATCGTCCGCACCGGTGCCGGTATCAATTTCACCCGTCCCCTGTCGCGCAATCCTTTTGCCGATTCTGAGTGGACAGCTTCAGTCGGCTTGCAGTACCAGCGTGTCTCAATTACCGATCGTAAAGGCAGGCGCGAATCCAAGGACGAACTTGGCAACCTGTTGAGTTTTAGCGATTCGGGCTCGGACGACTTGACAACACTGCAAGCAGGTGTTGTGCGCGATCGGCGCAACGACCCCCTCCGCCCCACTAGCGGTTCCCTGCTCAGGTTTGGGATAGAACAATCGATTCCTGTCGGTTCCGGCAGCATCCTGTTAAACCGCCTGCGGGCCAGCTACAGCTTTTACCTACCAGTCAAGTACACTAAGTTTGCCCCCGGCCCTCAAACCCTGGCATTCAGTTTTAGAGGTGGCACCGTATTCGGAGATTTGCCTCCCTACGAAGCCTTTGCCTTGGGCGGCGCCAACTCGGTTCGCGGATACGACGAAGGCGACATGGGAGCCGGCCGCAGCTTCCTAGAAGCCAGCGTTGAGTACCGTTTCCCGATTATTTCGTTTCTCGGCGGAGCCCTATTTTTGGATGCTGGCACCGACTTGGGCACGGGCAAAGATGTCCCGGGCGACCCGGCCGGCATCCGCAAAAAGCCCGGTAGCGGTTACGGTTACGGCCTGGGCGTGCGGATTCAATCTCCTTTAGGCCCGATCCGCATCGATTACGGTATCAACGACACCGGGAACAATCAAATTCACTTTGGGATTGGTGAGCGATTCTAATTGGGCATTGGGCATTGGGCATTGGGCATTGGGCATTGGACATGGGAAATTGGGCATTGGACACTCATACTGAGCGTAGTCGAAGTATGGGGCATTGGACATTTAGAATTGGTAATTGGTAGTAATTAACTAATAACTAATAACTAATAACCAATAACCAATAACCAATTACCGATGCCCAATAACCAATTACCAATTACCAATTACCGATACCCAATTCCCTGTTTGGCCCATGCCCAATTCCCAATTCCCAATAACTAATGACTCAACGTACCTTAAAATCTGAATTTGAACTGTCGGGAATCGGTTTGCACAGCGGCGAACAAACTCGCGTCCGAGTTTTGCCTGCTGCGGTTGGGGAAGGCCGCTATTTTGTCAGAATAGACTTGCCGGGTGCTCCGATAATTCCTGCCAAAATTGAGGTGGTTTGCCAGACTGCACTTTCAACTGAACTGGCAGGTATCGATGCTCAAATTCGCACTGTAGAGCATCTATTAGGCGCTTTGGCGGGGATGGGAGCGGATAATGCTCGAATTGAGGTTGATGGGCCGGAAGTGCCTCTGCTGGACGGTTCGGCTCAGGTTTGGGTAGAAGCGATCGCCCATAGCGGCTTAGTTCCTCAAGAATCGAAGCAAGACCCCACTCCCTCCTTTGTCCTAGAACAGCCAATTTGGGTGCGTCACGGGGATGCTTTTGCAGCGGCTTTACCCTCAGCCGAAACTCGATTTAGTTACGGAATTGATTTTGAAGAACAGGCGATCGGCAATCAATGGTACAGTTGGTCGCCAGAGGCAGAAAGTTTTGCGACGGCGATCGCCCCAGCCCGCACTTTTGGACTTGCTCGCCAAGTTGACCAATTGCGACAAGCAGGTTTGATCAAAGGTGGTACCCTAGAGAACGCCCTAGTTTGCGATCAATCCGGCTGGCTCAACCCGCCTTTGAGATTTGCCAACGAACCGGTGCGCCATAAAATCCTAGACTTAGTAGGCGACCTCAGTCTGCTCGGAACTTGGCCAAAAGCTCACTACTTGGCTTACAAAGCCAGTCACAACCTGCACGTCCAACTCGCCCAAGCCCTGAAATCGGAAGCTCTAGCCACCCTAGATAAAAGTTAGGAAAAAACAGTTGATCTGTTAAGATTACATCTTCCTTCTTCCTTCTTCCTTCTGCCATACCACACTCAAAAGTCTTCAAGCAATGTCTACGCTGACTGAAGTTAACACCCTTAATACTGCTAATTCTGAATTCGTTCCTACCGAAAACGGTGAGGATTCTCCAGCGGTTAAATCTACTTTTACTCTCGAAGAAATTCAAGAATTATTGCCTCATCGCTATCCTTTTGCACTGGTTGACAAGATTGTTGATTACGTGCCGTCCGAGAAGGCTGTAGGAATTAAAAATGTGACTTTCAATGAACCACATTTTCAAGGGCATTTTCCCGGACGGCCGATTATGCCTGGGGTATTAATTGTTGAAGCTATGGCTCAAGTTGGCGGTATTGTTCTCGCTCAGTTGCCCGACATCAAGCAAGGATTGTGGATGTTTACCGGAATTGATCAAGTCAAGTTCCGTCGTCAGGTTGTACCGGGCGATCAGTTGCTGATGACTGTAGAATTGCTGTGGGTAAAACGCCGCCGCTTCGCAAAAGTGCAGGCTCTGGCTGAAGTAGACGGGCAAAAAGTTTGTGAAGGAGAATTGATGTTTTCGATGGTAGATTAAATTGGGGAAGTGGTGAGGGCTTGCGGGTAGTTTTGAGTTGTGAGTTTTTAATTTAAATTAAAACTGCGAAGCCTTCCTCGGAAGGAAGCAATCTTAAAATTTAAAAAATTCCTTCTTCACGCTTAACTTCTTCCTTCCGTCTTCCGCCAACATCCATCCGTTAAATCCGTTAAATCGGTTCAATCCCTTACACTGCGCCTTGCCGAACTTCCTTCCCACTTACCAGCAAAAAACAGACAAATGCTTACTTTGATTCACCCAACTGCTGTGATTCATCCCGGTGCTGAACTTCACCCGACTGTAGAAGTGGGAGCTTATGCTGTAATTGGGGAAAGAGTGAAAATCGGGCCGGATACTAAGATTGGCGCCCATGCAATTATCGACGGGCTAACAGAAATAGGAGCTCGCAATCAAATTTTCCCCGGTGCGGCGATTGGTTTGGAACCTCAAGATTTGAAATACGAGGGTTCTCCGACTAGGGTGAAAATTGGTGACAGCAATCAAATTCGGGAATATGTGACAATTAACCGCGCTACTGGAGCGGGGGAAAGCACGACTATTGGCAATCATAATCTATTGATGGCTTATGTTCATGTGGGACACAATTGCGCGATCGCCGATCGAGTAATTATCGCGAATGCTGTAGCCTTAGCCGGACACGTTAAAATCGAGTCTCAAGCCCGCTTGAGCGGTGTTTTAGGCGTTCACCAGTTTGTCCACATCGGCCGCTTGTCTATGGTGGGCGGCTTGAGCAGGATCGATCGAGATGTGCCTCCTTATATGTTAGTTGAGGGGAATCCTTCGAGAGTGCGAGCAATCAACAAAGTCGGTCTCCAACGCGCTGGTTTGACAGAAGAAGATTTGCTAGTTTTGAAGAAAACTTTTCGTATTCTATACCATTCTGGCTACACTCTAAATCAAGCTTTGGAACAGTTGGATTTGTTGCCAGAAAACGCCCACTTGCAGCACCTTCAAAGATTTGTGCAGCAGTCTATAACCAAAGGGCGGCGCGGTTTGATTCCTGGCAAAAAGTAAATGAGGTAGAATAAACCTATGAATTAAGCGACTGTTGCCCTATGAATGTATATACTTCAGTCAAATCTACATCCCCTGAAACAGAACAAGATGGCTGCATTAGGTTCTCAGATATTAGTTGGCAGCAATTTGAAGCGATAGAAGCAGCTTTTAAAGATGTCAGAGGTGTGAAATTTTTCTATCTCGATCAAATACTGCAAATTATGACAGTCTCGCCCGAACACGAAATAATCAATAAAACTCTCTGTATGCTCCTAGAGGCATATATGAGAGCAAATGGGATTCGATTTTACGGCAAGGGCGGGCCGACTTTGGGTGACAGAGAATTAGGCGGTAGAAAAGAGCCGGATGATTCCTATGATATAGGAACTAAAAAAATAGTCCCAGATATTGCTATTGAAGTCGTAATTACCAGTGGTGGCATAAATACTCTAGAGTTCTACAAAAAATTGGGCGTTCGGGAAGTCTGGTTTCGGCAAAATAGTCAGTTATCTCTCTATTACTTAACAGGTGAAAATTATGAGCAGGTGGCCCGGAGTACATTCCTTCCAGCTCTAGACTTAGAATTACTCCTACGCTGTGCTAATATGCCCGATCAATATGATGCTGTTACCGAGTTATTAGCAAACATCTCACCTGTTTAAAGTTAGAATATGAAAATTTTTATTAGCACTGGTGAAGTTTCTGGGGATTTGCAAGGATCTTTGTTAGTTGCAGCCTTAAAACGTCACGCTGTCGCGGCTGGTTTTGAGCTAGAAATAACTGGATTGGGCGGCCCTCGTATGGCAGAAGCTGGGGCTACTATTTTAGGCGATACTGTGGGCATTGGTTCTATGGGTCTGATAGAATCAGTGCCGTATATTTGGCCAACGATCAAAGTTCAGGAAAAAGCTAAACAATATCTCAAAAAATTCCGCCCCGATGCGGTTGTATTGATTGATTATTTGACTCCAAATCTCGGCATTGGCAGCTATATCCGCCGCTGTTTGCCTGATTTGCCGGTGATTTGGTACATCGCACCTCAAGAATGGGTTTGGTGTATTTCTCCTCGCAATACTGATCTGATTGTCAATATTTGCGACCAACTTTTGGCCATTTTCCCTGAAGAAGCTTGTTATTATCAAAAAAAAGGAGCTCAAGTGAGTTGGGTTGGTCATCCTTTGGTGGATAGAATGCAATCTGCGCCCAGCCGGGAAGTTGCCCGCAAAACTTTGGGAATTTTGCCGGAACAGGTGTCGATCGCGCTAATTCCCGCTTCCAGGCACCAAGAACTCAAGTACCTGATGCCGGTTATATTTGAGGCCGCTCAAATTATTCAAGCTAAATTGCCGGAAGTTCATTTTTGGATTCCGCTTGCTAATCAAGCTTTTCGCAGCAAAATCGAAAAAGCAATCGAGAATTACGGTTTGCGGGCTACTTTGTTAGAAAATCAAACTCTGGAAATATTGGCTGCTGCCGATTTGGCGATCGCTAAATCTGGTACTGTTAATCTGGAGCTAGCTTTGCTCGACGTTCCGCAAGTTGTCGCCTACCGCGTCAGTCCGATTACGGCGATTATTGCTCGCCACGTGCTGAAATTTTCGATTCCTTTTATGTCTCCGCCCAATTTGGTGCAAATGAAGCCGATCGTCCCGGAGTTGCTGCAAGACGACGCTACTGCGGAAAATATAGTGAATCACGCACTGGAATTGCTGCAAAATGCCGATCGACGCCAGCAAACTTTGACAGGTTATCGGGAAATGCGCGAAAGTCTCGGAGATGTGGGCGTGTGCGATCGGGCCGCTGCGGAAATAATGAAAAATGTCAAATTAAATACAGCTTCTTAAAGCAATTTTGGTATTGAAAAGTTATGTATAAACCCGGTTTCTTTGTGGATGGCTCCTTGACAAACCCAAGATTTATTACCAAAAACCAGGTTAATTTTTTTAATTTCTATTAAAGCAACTTTGTTATTGAAATGTTATGCCAAGCAATCGGAAAAAGCGACCGATCGCTGTTGATTTATTTGCAGGCGCGGGCGGCATGACCCTGGGCTTTGAACAAGCAGGTTTTGATGTACTTGCATCAGTCGAAATTGACCCTATTCACTGCGCCACACACGAGTTTAATTTCCCGCTGTGTTCTATTCTGTGCAAAGATGTCACACAGCTTACAGGCTCGGAAATTCGGAAAAAATCGGCGATCGGGCGGCGCGAGATAGACGTAGTAATCAGCGGTTCGCCCTGTCAAGGATTCTCAATGATGGGCAAGCGCGATGTGGACGACCCACGAAATTCTCTAATTTTTCACTTTCAGCGCTTAGTTTTGGAGCTAAAACCGAAGTTTTTTGTAATGGAAAATGTGCCGGGAATTGCATCAGGAGAACACAAAGAACTCCTGAATGTTTTAATTAGCTCTTTCATGAAATGTGGCTATAAAGTAGAAGAAAATTATCAAGTTCTCAACGCTGTTCACTATGGAGTGCCGCAAGCTCGCAAACGATTGTTTTTGATTGGGTGCAAAGCAGGTTATGAGCTACCCAAGTACCCTCAGCAAACTACGATACTGCCTAAAATTAAAATTCCTAAACGCTATAAAAAAATTAATTTACCTGCTGTCCCGACAGTTTGGGATGCGATTGGAGATTTGCCGGAAGTGGAAAAGTACAGCGAGTTGCTGCACCGAGATTGGGTAATGGCGGAGTACGGAAAGTGCAGCACTTATGCGAGTATAATGCGCGGAATTGATGGTTTGGATGATGATTATTCCTACGATCGCGAGTACGATCGACAAATCCTCTCTTGTAGTTTGCGAACTAAACATTCTCTGGAATGTATGGAAAGGTTTCATGCTGCCAAACACGGCGAAAAAGAGCCGATCAGTCGTTTTTACAAGCTTCACCCCGACGGAGTTTGCAACACTCTCAGGGCGGGAACCGACAGGGCTAGGGGTGCTTATACTTCGCCGAGACCGATTCACCCGATCGCGCCTCGGTGCATTACAGTCAGAGAAGCTGCGCGACTGCATTCCTATCCTGACTGGTTTAGATTTCACGTTACAAAATGGCACGGTTTTCGCCAAGTCGGAAATTCTGTACCACCGCTACTGGCCAAAGCTGTAGCAGCGCAGATCATTAACGCTTTGGGCGTGCAAGCAATTAAGCCGAGTCTCAAACTGACATGGGGAGATGATTCGTTGCTTAAACTGAATTGGTCGGAAGCAGAACAATATTATCTAAAAAGTTAAGAGTTAGATTTAATTATCTGTAATTGGGAAGGGGAAATTGGTAATTGCTAATTGGTAAATAAGTAGTAATTTTTGCCTTTCATCTCCTTCTACAGGCCGGGTTAGATCCAATCGCATAACTACTTATAGCAATCCTAAATCATTTGTGAATTTCTTACTCCCTCCCCTTGGGTTCGGGGAGGGTTGGGGTGGGGTAAAAAATTTACGACTCATGCAAGGATTGCTATATGCAGGACTACCCTGAATTAAGCGCGGGTTAGCGTCCCCTGCATCAGTGAACACAGTTCGGTGACCCGCACAAGATGTCCTGGGTAGTTCAACAAACTGGGAATGTATTCCAGCCCGTTGTGCAGTTTTTTTAAGATGACAGTGGGAACTACTTCGACTACGGGCCTGCAATCCAAGGCGTAGCGTCCTATACATCAAATAGAAACATCAACATCTGGATACCATTTAAGATTTTAGATTGTGAAAGTCTGCCGGAAAACATTTTGAGAAATTTCACTGAGTTTTGCAACAATTACAAGTCTTTTGGAATTCTAGAGCTATTGTGTAAAAAGTGTATTTTCAGGAGACTCAAATACTATGGGTTGGTTTAAAAGACTGTTCGGACTCGAAAAGCCTCAAGAGCAGGCTCAACCGATGGCACAAGTAGTACAGGAAGCAGCCCAAGCGAATTCCATCGATCCTGCTAAAGTCGGCCCTGAGGGCACTTTTGACGAAAGCGGCCTGGCGAAGCGGGTGGCTTTAGCTTTTGACGGCGATCCAGAAGTTGCGGATATCGAGACTGTTTATGTAGCTCAGCTCAGCAGCACGGTTGTTCTCAAAGGTCAAGTTCCGAGTCAGGAAATTCTCGACAAGTTGGTGGCGATCGCCTCTGCGGAAGAAGGTGCCACAAACGTGCAAACCGATCAGGTGACAGTCGGGTAGTTCTTCCCAAGCGAAGCTGTTTCGCTCCGGGTGCGGCTCGAATTAGTCAAAAGCTCGATTAAACCCGCTGCGGCGGGTTTTTTCCTGCCCTCTCCCCCGAAAAATATTAATTTTTGTAAAATTAACGGATTTATGTTAAAAAACAGTATAATTGAATACAGAAACTAAAAAAGTTTTAGCTAAGAAAACCCACCCTGACCTGACTGCCCTTTTTATCTCCAGACATATAAGGATCAAAAAATATGAAACTTACTTATCGCGGCGCAAACTACGAGTATGATATTCCGACTGTCGATATGATCGAAGGGGAAGTTGCGGGCAAATATCGGGGCCAAAACTGGAACTATCGCTATCCGAGACACATTCCCGCCCCAAATAAATACGGTGGCACAAACTATACTACAAAGCGAGATTCTCAAGCTGGCGATCTGGATGTCGCAGCAGCTCGCGCCTCAGCGACGCCGGAATATTATCCAACAGTTGTGGAAGTGGCGCAAGTGCACCAGGCGAATATTTGCAATATTCTCGATCGCAGAAAGCAAGCAGCCAAAGCCAATGGCGATGAAAGACTGCTGCGCTTGCTAGAAATTGAGTCGAGACAGATGGTGTGTTAGAGAAAAGCTTCAGAAAACAAAGCGTTTGTCAAGAGGGGAGAAATCAAAAGTGGCTTGATTTCCCCCCTCTTCCCATAAAGCAATTTTCAGGTAAGTAAAGTACAAATAAACCAGTTTCTGTCACCCCTTGACACAAACCACCTGCTTCAGAGTCGCCACCACTTCCACCAAATCCGACTGCTGACTCATCACCTCATCAATTGGCTTATAAGCCCCCGGAATTTCATCTAAAAATTGCTCATCTTTCCGGCACTCAACCCCCTCAGTCTGCCGCACAAAATCATCGAGAGTAAATACATTCTTCGCTTGATTTCGAGACATCAATCGCCCCGCGCCGTGACTGCAACTACAGTAACTTTCAGCATTTCCCTTCCCTTTAACAATGAAAGACTTCGCCCCCATCGAACCCGGAATAATCCCGTAATCCTCTACTTGTGCGCGCACAGCACCCTTGCGAGTCACATACACATCTTCGCCAAAATGCACCTCTTTTTCCGCGTAATTGTGGTGGCAATTCACCTCTAATAACGGCTTAACAGATTTGCCGCCCGCGACGTGCTTTTCCACAATTCGCTTAAACCGATTCATCATCACATCGCGATTAAAACGAGCATAATCTTGCGCCCACTGCAAATCGTGCCAGTAAGCAGCAAACTCCCGCGTACCTGCTACAAAATAAGCCAAATCTTTGTCAGCCAGATTGATTTCTGCCAGTTTAGCTAAATCTTTAGCAGTCTCGATATGCTGCTGTGCGAGCAAATTTCCAATGCCGCGAGAACCGGAATGCAGCATTAGCCAAACAAAGTTTTCAGTATCAACGCACACCTCAATAAAATGATTACCGCCGCCGAGGGAACCCAATTGTTTTAAGGCTTTATTGTCTTGGTGCTGCACGCCTTGATGAAGTTCCTTAAACTCGCCCCATCCCTGCCAATTAGTGACAGTTTTTTCTACTTCTTTGTTTTCCGCAAATCCCACGGGAATTGCGGCTTCGATATCGAGGCGAATTTGTTTGAGTTTACCTTCTAATTTGTTGGCGGTGAAAGGCATTTTCACAGCTATCATACCGCAACCAATATCCACACCCACGGCAGCCGGAATAATCGCTTCTTTTGTGGTAATTACTGAACCGACTAAAGCACCTTTTCCTAAATGTACATCGGGCATTAGTGCGACGTGTTTGAATACAAAGGGTAAAGATGCTACGTTTGCGGTCATCTTGGTTTCTTTTTCGCCTAGGGCGTGATTGGCCCAAGATAATACTGGTTTTGGGGTTGATATGTCTAATTTTTCGTAGGGCATTTTTGTTTAAGTTTGTTTTGCCAGGTTGTTATGTAGTATTATTGTAACATAAAAATTTTGGATGTCAAAGACACCTTATTGACTAATTCTAGGCGTCTCAACAGAAGATCAAATACAGTAGGGGTATTGTTGGTAAATCCGACAGTCCGACAGGGAATGAATTCCCTGTCTCATAGCGAAAGTCCTCTAAAAGAGGACTAAAATCGATCGCACTTTCCGTTGCTTTGTGGAACAGGCATCCTGCCTCTTATCGCTCATATTTTCTACAGTCGGTTAAAAATGAGCTCTTGCACCATTCTCAATAATCCTTTCAGGGCGGACTCTCCTGCCCAACCCCTAGTCCCCACAAGAAAACTCATTCTTTGTGGAACAGGCATCTTGCCTGTTCTTAAAAATGGTGTAAGAGCTCAGGATTTTACAAATTCGGAGTCTTTCCCGCCGTCTTCTGCAGGGGAATAGCAACTGTCTGCGGTTTCTTCTTCCCTGCCAACATCCCAAAGAAGTCGTGCAGCCAAATATAGAAACAGGGAATAATAAACAGCGTCAGCAAAGTTGCCAGCGACAAACCGGAAAACACCACCACACCCAAAGGTTGCAGAAACTCCGAACCCTCTCCAATTCCCAAAGCTAGGGGAAATAAACCCAAAACTGTGGTAATAGTTGTCATCAAAATCGGCCGCAAGCGCTGAGGTGCCGCCCTGAGAATTGCCGTGGTGCGATCGACCTTTTCATCTTCCAGAATTTGGTTCGCCAACTCCACCATAATAATCGCATTATTCACAACAATTCCCACCAGCAAAATCGCCCCCACAATCACCGTTGCGCCGATCGCAGTTTTAGTCGCATACAGCCCGAAAATCCCCCCCGCCAAAGCCAGCGGCACCGTTAACATAATCACCAGCGGATCGACAAGCGAATTGTACTACACCGCCATCACCACAAATACCAAAAACGCCGCCAAAGATCCCAAAACAATCAGCGAACTTTGCAATTCCCGGTTAGTTTCCGCCGCAGAACTCGGTATAACTCGTACTCCCGGCGGCAATTTGATTTCCGACAAAACTGCATCCACTTGTTTCAAAGCATCCCCCAAACTCGCGCCCTTATTAACATTCCCAGCAATCATGAAAACTTGGCGCTGGTTAAGTCTTTGAATTTCCCCAGGCGCTTTTCCCAGTTCAATATTCGCCACATCGCTCAAGCGGATAATGCTGTTATCCCTAGCAGTTAAAGGAATAAATTTTAGTGCACAAATCGATTGAACAGCAGCGCGATCGAACTGTACCCGCACATCAACCAAACGGTTAAAGGTAGTCGATCGCCTAAAACGCAGATTGACATAAGTTGCGAGGGGCTTTGGAATCTCTGTAAGTTATCGCAATCAGGAACAGGCATCTTGCCTGTTCCTAAAGTCTTCTTCCCTTTTCCCTCTTCTTTCTTCCTTCTTCCTTCATTTACTGTACTTGACTGCCGTGGGCGCGGGGATCGGAGCTACTTGTTTTCACAGCCCCTGTGGGAGGAGTAAAATTAGAAACTTGACCAGAAGATTTCGCGTGTGGCAGGGGTTTTCCTGCAATTAAAGCTTCTAAGTTAGCTTCCATAATACTGCGCGGCATTTCGCCCATCGTTTCAGCAACGGCGCTACCTTTATCGGTCAAATAAACAAAGTGCGGAATGCCATCTACTCGATATTTTGTGATTTCTGGCAGCCATTTGTCATTGTCTACATTCAGCATTACAAAATTTAGAGGTTCGGCATACTTCTCTTTGATTTCTCTGAGATCGTTAGCCATTGCCTGACAGCTACCGCACCAATTAGCATAAAATTCCATGAGTGTGGGTTTGCCGTTTACCAAAGCTGTTTCTAATGGCGTCGAAGCTGTTGCCATTTCGGTGAGACTGCTTGAGGGCGTTTGGGTTTGCAGCCCGAAGAAGATGGATATTGAAAGGGCGATCGCGGCTAACACGATCAATAAGTTTCTGAGGCGCGTGGCGACTTTTGTTTCGGGATTCTTGGCAGCGGGGGGGACAGTTGAGTTGGGCGAATTCTGCGTCATAAAATAAATTGCGGTTTTATTTCTATGTTTGTATTTTAAATAGATTCAGATTATACCACCTTTTGAGATAATCAGACCAATCTCATAAAAATTTTTGAAGAGGCCAGAATTAGACCAAGTGCGCTAAAACATAAGATAACTAAGATTGTTTGTAAATTATCGAGGACTTGCAGGGTGAAAAAACGGGTAACACTGACGTTTCCCCAACGATCGATCCAAATGCCTGTCACCTATCGACTAGCAAAGGATTTTAATGTTGCCGCCAACATTATCCGCGCTCAGGTGGCTCCAAATCAAGTGGGCAAACTGGTGCTAGAGTTATCAGGGGACATTGACCAACTAGAAGCGGCGATCGACTGGATGCGATCGCAAAACATCGGCGTTTCCTTAGCCAGCCGGGAAATACTCATAGACGAAGATATCTGCGTTAACTGCGGTTTGTGTACCGGAGTTTGCCCGACAGAAGCCTTGACCCTTGACCCAGAAAGCTTTAAACTAAGTTTTACTCGATCGCGGTGTATCGTTTGCGAGCAGTGCATCCCTACCTGTCCCGTGCAAGCTATTTCTACTAACCTCTAGCCCCTGTACAAAGTTTTCTGGATCATCATCTTTTTTTTGCCGGGTTCTCCTAATTGTGCCATTGGATGAAAAAAAACTCTTGGGTTTCCCTAACTCTACTTTTTGTTACTTATTTCACTTTTGGCTGGAAATTATCTGAGTTTGATGTTCCCCCGCACCTGACTTGGTTTCTAGCCATAGCTTCAATTTTAGTGTTGGCTGTCGCCTTGTCGTTCCCTCTGAGAGACATAAAAGCCTTCATGGTGCGCTGGTTTTCGAGTGATTTCGGTGCTTTTCTTTCTATTATTCTAGGAGCTTTTGTGGCAGTGGTAGTTTTTACCTGGATGCACCTTTTTGCTACTTGTTTAGTCTTGATTTCAGCCGGAGCTTTGGCAAGACTCGATATTCAAATATCTGGTTGGAAAAATTGGCGGGCTTTTGCGGTATTAGCTAGTATTTGTTTAACAGGTGTGGGGCTGGGTGGAGGGATCGAGTTTTTATTAAAAACAGGCAGGCTCGTATTATCTTAATTAGAAACGGGAAATTCACCCAACCCAATTCTACAAGTCGCAACGCAGATTTAGCCCAAAACTATCAGAGCGCCCATCAATAAATACAGCTTATTTTTTTTCTATCCCCCACCCCCGGATTAATGCCCGGTTCTGCGGCGTAATCATAGCAGTTTTCAAGCCTGGTGAGGTACAGCATCTCAATTGCCGATTCCTCCTTGGTTGTTACTAATGCCCCATTCCCAACTACCCATTCCCCATTACCAATTACCAATTACCGACGAACCTGGAGTGGAACTGAAAACCGCTATGGCAATATTGAGGTGTAGCGACTTTTGCTCAAAATGTTATTCCCAAGAGTCCGCAAGTCGGGCAGCCAAAAACTTGATCGCAATAAAAAAGCAGCTTTAGGGAGCTGCTCGTCAGAATGCATGAGGTATTGTTTTTAGAATAGGACAGGTTGAATTCGATCGGTGCTGGGTTACATTTTTTGATACGGGAGAGTTGATGAGTGAATGGACGATCGTAAAATCGTCACATAGCACGATAGCATTGATGCTAAATTTCCCGACAATCAAGTTAGCGTTTAACTGTCCTTGCGCCCTACAGCCCTTCAGCGGTGGGGCCATTTTATTTTTAGGGAGAACTCAATAGCCGACTTTAACGCATCAGACGAGTCTGCCATTAGTTCTTGTATAAAATTTCCGCATCGCCACATCCTCATACTTATAAAAGTTACGCATCACATCCACTCAAACCCGGTGGATTCCCAAACATTGGAAGGTTAAACGGAGACACTCAGGCAAAAACCAGTATTTTTACCGAAGTCATACCATTTTAGATTTTAGATTTTAGATTTTAGATTTTAGAGGTTGGGAATGACTGATGAATCTGGTTGTTTGGAGCTTGTGTAGGGTTGCATTATTTTTGGGAACTAATACCAAAAGTCCTGAGCAACCTGTTATTTTGTCAGCAACTCAGTTTCTGAATGTATCAATTGAGATCAGGCCCGGTTTCTGATTTGATAACTTTTTGGATTTCCTCGATCGCCCTAGTCGCCACTGCTTCAGGCCTTTCGCCCACACCAGCATAGACTCGGACATCTGCTTGAGTGTAGAAACGCTCTCGCTCTTTAAAAAGGCTTTGCAGCTTAGATTTGATCTCGCCCTCCTGCAGTAGGGGTCGAGCGGTGTCCGAACGCAGTCGATCGTACAGTTGATCTACAGGCACATCCAGCCAAACCACTACACCGTAGTGCAAGTAACCCCAATTCATCGATCGGGCCACAATGCCACCGCCCGTAGCCACAACCGAATTTTGATACGCAGACAATTCGCCGAGCACTTTAGTTTCTAGTTCCCGAAAAGCCTCTTCCCCTTCTCGCTCGAAAATCTCAGCAATTGACTGATTAGCAACTCGAACAATTAGCTCATCAGTATCAAAAAAACGGTATTTTAATTTTCTTGCCAGAATCCGCCCTACCGTTGTTTTTCCCGCACCCATCATCCCGACAAGATAGATATTTACTCCCCTCAACCCATCCACTGCCAAATCCTCCGATATTTTTCTATTTTTTCAGGTTAATCGATCCGCCACTGGGGCGATCGTCGTCATCAAACTCATCACCCTCATCCAATCCCCAATCATCCTCTGCTTCTGCAAGAGGATTTATTGGTGCTTCATCAGCGGGTTTAGGAATCTCCCCTCCCGGAGGAACCAGCACTCGATACTCCGCATCGTATACAGCCTCAGTTTGCCCCACCCCAGACTGGTTTGGATCTCGATAGCCGTAAGAGTATACCGAGCCAGCCCAAGACTGGCTTTTCGGTTCCTGCTGAGCTTCGTAAGCCCTCGGATTTGCCGCTGGAACATCATTTACCGCAGGCCCGGCGGGAAAATCGCGATCGTCCCCCCAATCGTCATCACCCCCTTGAGAGCCGGATTTTGAGCCATCTGAGACCCAATCATCCTCATCGTCTGCCGCTGCATAAGTCCCCGGTTGAGCGTAATCCTTCGCCCCATCCGGGTTCGGAGTTTCTTGCAGGAAAGTCCGGGAACTGTAACCGGCCGGCGTACCGTAGTCTGTTCGGTAGGAACCAGCAGCCTGAGTTTGGCTATTTTCCCTATTCATATCCGGGTCAATTCCCTCTTTTCTAGGAGGGGGAGGTGGCGTGTAAGGCGTTCTCCTTTCCTCTGGGAAAGTATCGGGCCGGCTGCGACTGGATCGGCCGGTGCGGTCTCTCGTTAGAGATAGGTAATTTGAAAAAGCCAGCAAACCAGAAATCAATAAAGATGTGAGAGCTCCCACCACCATGCTGAGAAGAATCCAGATAGATAAGGGCAAAGCAGGCGATCGAACTCCCAAAAACACCAGCGATAATGCTGGCTCCACATTTTGCAGGGCAAAAATAGTCAGCCCCACCACAATTACTAGCAAAAATACAGGTCGCATATTAAAAATATTGGTAATTGGTAATTGCTAATTGCTAATTGGTAATTTAAACTAACAAATCATCAATAACAAATAACAAACTGTCAACTGTCAACTAACTCCCTTCTTCTTCCTTCCAGCGTTTGATAGGAACGCAATCAATCCCCAACTGGTCTAAAGCGCGAGCCACCACAAAGTCTACCAAATCTTCAATAGTTTGCGGATTGTGATACCAAGCAGGAATCGCTGGTACAATTCTAGCTCCAGCTTCCGCCAAGGTAGTCAAATTCCGCAGGTGAATCAAGCTAAAAGGCGTTTCGCGAGGCACGAGTACCAATTTTCTCCCTTCCTTGAGCTGAACGTCGGCCGCTCTTTCGAGCAAATCCGAACTCAAGCCAGCCGCCAATTTGCCCAGCGTACTCATGCTACAGGGAATAACCATCATCCCTTGGGTACGAAAGGAGCCACTAGCAATATTAGCACCCACATCTTGCCAGGGATGGCACCGAAGTTTACCCATTGTGGCTACTCCTGCTTGTTCCCGCCAGAATTCCTCTTGAAGCGTCGGTTCTGCGGGCATTCGGATGTTCTGTTCGCTTTGCCAAACCATGTAAGTAGATTTCGATGCTACCAGTTCCACGGCGCGATCGGCTTCCAACAAATATTTCAATGTTCGCACCGCATAAATCAGTCCCGATGCTCCAGTAACTCCTAAGATTAGGGGGTAGTTATTCGTCATTAGTTATTCGTTAGTTGAGGGTTGACTGTTGTTAGTAATTAGTTGTTATATCAAATCTCTTAGATCGGAGTTCTTCCTATATCTCTTCTCGACCTCTGCGTGAATCAGCGTTAATCCCTTGTTATCTGGGCTTAATAAATTCTCTTTTTTAAACCACAGATACAGGCAGATTAACGCAGATTAATTAGATCGATTCCGGTTGCACCGTCCGTGATTCTTAACTGTTGACGGGCTTTTACAACTCCGATGCAATCGGATTTGATATTAGTCCTTAATTATTTATTGATGATTGCTGAGTATAGTTGGCAGCCCACTTCTTAATACTTAGTTGCTAGACAATGACAACTAAGTATTTAGAAAAGTTAACAGTCAACAGTCAACAGTCAACTGATTATTCATCATCATCAAAAGCTTGACTGCCGCCACCAACTGCAACTAAATCAATTTGCTGGCGGTAGTAGTCAACACTCTTGACTTGAACTTCTACCCGATCGCCCAAACGGTACTGATTGCGGTTTTTCCGGCCCACCAGAGTTTGCTGGCGCGATCGATATTCGTACCAGTCATCCTTCAGCGAAGAAACGTGCACCAATCCCTCAACACGCAAGATGTCGCTCTCCGGCGGCCGCACCTCAATTTCCACAAAGAAACCGTAAGACTGCACACCTGTAATCAAACCCTGGAAAGTTTGACCGGTGCGCTCTTTCATCAATCCGGTTTTCTTCAATCCCTGCAAATCGCTTTCGGCATCCTCAGCAACCCTTTCGCGTTCTGTCAGGTGTACCACGGCCGATGCAAACTCTGTCTCAAATTCGTGGTGCAAATCAGGGGGGAGAACATTCCAAGTAATTTGACCGTGACAGGAGGAATGGTGCAAGTCAACTTTTTCCTTAGCCCGTGTTGTGCGGCTGCTGCGGCCTTGCTCGAACACCGCTTGCAACACCCGCAGTACCAGCAAATCGGCGTAGCGGGAAAGTGGCGAAGTGCAGCGCGTGTAACCCTCTGACAGCCCCAAACCGAAGTGTGGCTTAGGAGTGGTGCTGTAAACAGCGGGCTTCATGGTGTCTTCAAGCAGGTAGGTGAGAACTCTTTCGGACTTAAGGCCGGCAAACTGCTGGGTAAATCGCTGAAAGTCCAAGGGCAAAACTTCTTCTTCGGTTTCGAGATACAGTTCGCCTCCGAGGTTGTTCGAGAGTTTGATGAACTCTTGAATGTCTGCCGGGTCTGGCATTGGCTGGACACGGTAAATTGCTGGGACTCCCAAGGCTTGTAGGTGGGTGGCGACAGCTTGGTTGGCGAGTACCACCAACTCGGAGACAGCCGACTGAGCAGGGGTAGCTGTTGCAAAAGCTCCTAATTCGCCTTCGTCGTCGAAGTGAGAGTTAGCGTCGGGCAAATTTAGTTCAAAAGCTCCCCGCTTCAGCCTTGTCTGTCTGGCTGCCTGTGAGGCGGCCCCGATTTGATCTAGGAAAGGACGGAGGGCGGAGGATAAAGGGTGCTCTTCGGCATCGCTTGGTTCGAGAAT
Organism: Microcoleus sp. S13C4; assembly: GCF_036700865.1. NCBI lineage: Bacteria > Bacillati > Cyanobacteriota > Cyanophyceae > Oscillatoriales > Microcoleaceae > Microcoleus > Microcoleus sp. S13C4. Next base: position 33,189 of record NZ_JAUBPS010000030.1, on the reverse strand, counting down.
TGCTTGAGCTTGCTCGTAGGTGAGGTGGTAGTCAATTTGAATGACGCTGGCTTGAATTTCGTATTCTAGGAGTTCTCCAGATTCGTCTAGGGTGAGCAGTATGCTGAAGGCCAGCCGTTCGCTGTCTGGCAGCAGGGAGCAGCGCTCGTTGAGGAGTTCTGGCAGTACGGCGATGATTTTTTCTCCCAGATGGGCTGCAGTGCCTCGCTTGCGGGCTTCGCGGTCGATCGGGGTTTCTGGCTGCACGTACTCGGCGGCGTCGCTGATGTGGATTCCTATTTGCCAGCGGCCGGGCTTCAGGGTTTCGATCGACAAAGCGCGTTCTACTGGCGGATCGGAGAGGAAGGATGTCGGGTCAAACTCGTTTTCGCCTCCTCCTTCGGAGAGATTTTCCTCCTGGACTTGAGGAGCATTGTTTTCGCTGTTGGTTGTTCCCGGTTCGTTTTTGCTGAAGCTAACAGTCAGAATGTTACGCAAATCTAGGCGTTTTTTGATGTCGGTTTTTTTGACTTTGCTGGGCAAATTTTCCGCTGCTTTGATGACGGCGGCGGGGAACGATCGCGGCAAGTCGTGTTTGCAGCATACGATGTCGAGGTCGTCAGCGGCTTCGGCGTCGGAACCGAGTACCTGTACTACTTTGCCGACTGGGCGATGGGTGCCGAGGGGGTAGCGTTTGACTTCGACGTGTACTAGGTGGTCGATCGCCTCTTGGAGATTTGTGCCATTTGCGAGCAAGTCTAGTTCAAACAACAGGCGATCGTCCAGGGGGATTGCTCTGTAGCTGACGCGGCCGGTGGGGGTGGCGGTTTGCTTGACTCGCGCGAGTACCGAGGGGTTGGCGCGTTCGAGGATGAGCATGACTTCGCCTTCGGGCGATCGGCGGCGGCTACCTTCTTTGATGATTTTGACTAAAACTCGATCGCCATTCCAAGCAGTCGAGAGGTGACTTTCCCGCACGTAAACGTCTTCTGAGCCTTCGGCGTCTTGAATTGCAAAGCAAAATCCTTTGCTCGAACAGCGCAGTTTTGCTTCCACTACGTCGTCTTCAGCTACTCGGCGATAGCGGCCTTTGTCTTTGACTAATATGCCAATTTTCTCTAGAGCTTCTAATGCGATTTGAAGTTTGAGTTGACTGGTGGCGTCGTTGCAGTCGAGTTTTTTCTCCAATGCTTTAGGAGCCACTAATTTGTCTTCTGTAAAATTTGCCAGCAGTGCAGCGATAGAAAATTCCATGTAGCGATCGATCCTCTTGTTTCCAGCAATTAGTCTAAATTTTGGCGAAATCAGCCGCACCCCCTCGGGCCCTCGCAGTGCCTGCTTCCCAACAAATGGGCGGATTAATAGGTGGAGACGCGAGCACAGCCACCTTGTTTGATCGCGAGGTTTTTTTGAGATTCTCTCCCGACACCGGCTTCGTGCTAATTGTCTGCTGTCTGTCTTGAACTGACTGCTGACGGTGCAGACAACTGTCCCGCACGCTATTCCCCAATACAATTTTTTAGCGTTGGTTTGTTTGCTTTTAGGTCAGCAGCGCCGAGCACTTCGCGAATTAGAAAGCCCCTGTCGGTTCTTAAAAGATGGCTCGATACTGAAAGCGACGGCTTGAGTCGAGGATGAGCCGATGGAGGGATGGAGAGGGATAAAATTTGCATTTCTTCCTTCTGCCTTGTTCCTTCTGCCTTGTTCCTTCTTCCTTTTGAAGTGCCTCTTGCTTCTTGCTTTAGCAAAGAATTTACCGGAGCTTTAAGGCAAAATTGCTAGTAGCTCGCTGCTGCGATGCCCCTGTTTTTTGCACGCGATCGGTCCTTGCGGACGGAGGTGCAACGAGCGGGTCGGGAGCAATCTGTGCTGTAGAAAGTGCAAGGTACACAAAACCGGAGACTTTTACTACTTTTGCTTAGTTGCTGTGCCATCTCCTATAGGTAGAAATGACGCCCGGTGCTTGTTAGCTTAAACTGCCGGATGTGGGATGGGGTTTAGTGGCGTGAAAGGTTGCGCGGATGACTCACCTTTAATTTATTGTATGTTGAATATGTGCTTTCAGAAAATTGTTTTCTCTAGGCTGTACTACACTTAAGTCATAAGCCCCTTCTGGTTTCGGGGTCAAAAAATTATGTTTGCTGAATTTCGCGCCCTTTATCCCGCTGGACAGTTAATTTGTGAGTTGCTGACTGTTCATCACGGTAAGTTTGTTGTTCGCTGTCTGGTTCAGGTTGACGGCAAAACTCTGGCTACGGCTATGTCGGCTGCTGAGTCTGTTGAGGATGCTGAAGACCGCGCCCGGTTGCGAGCGATCGCTGTCCTCGGATTTGCTGAGCCCGATCGTGCGATCGCAAGTGTTGAGCCGGCTCCCGTTGCTGCTGTTCCTCCCGTTGCTGCTGTTCCTCCCGTTGCTGCTGTTCCTCCCGTTGCTGCTGTTTCCCCGGTTGCTGCTGTTCCCCCTCCCCCTCCTGCTGCTGTTCCGGTTCCTGTTGCGCCGACAAGTGTTCCTCTTCCTGTTCTAGAAATGCCTGTTGCTGACAAATTGCCTGAACCACATCAAAGCAATTTTGTCAAGACTGAAGCGAAATTAAATGAAGAGCCGATCGCACCTGTACCGGAACCGCTGCCTCCAAAGGTCGATCTGACGGAGGCTAGTGGATTTGTACCAAAGCAGTTAGACTCAGACGCTTGGCTTTCTTCTAGCTACGGCGAACCACTTCAGGAACTGGAGGTGCCGACTTCTAGCCAAAGTGAACTGCTACAAGGTGCAGCAGAAGTCAGGGAATTGCAACCGATCGCAGTGGGAATCCCCAGCGATGCGATCGAGGATAATTCTGATACGATCGCCGAAATAGACGCCATCCTCAAACGCCTGCAATGGAAGAAAAAACAGGAAAGCGACTGTCTCGAACAAAATTACGGCAAGTCGTCGCAGAGAGAGCTTTCTAGCGAACAGTTGGTAGACTTCCTAGAATATCTGGAAATCTACAGCAGAACTACTGAGGAAATCAAGCGGTTGAACTGGACTCCCAACCAAGGAAAAGATTATCTCAAACAAGGTTATGGCAAAGAAGCGCGCCATTTCTTAAATCAAGTAGAATTGCTCGACTTCCTGCAATATCTCGAATCTTTGCCCTAGTAATTATGTGGGTTTCTAGGTGTGAGGTTTTTTTAGAAAAAGCTACATATAGCAGTTTTCAATTGTATGAAATACAGTAAGGACTTAACAATGACGCCGTATCATGTGCCCCAGCATCTGTAATTCACTCGACTGAAAACTGCTATATAACCGTTAAAAATTAAAAATCAAAAATGAGGAAATATTCTTCATTTTTGATTTTTAACTTTTTATTTAGACGACAGCGGCGATCGGGCGGCTGGCGGAAGGACGGCGATCGATGACTTGATCGACTAATCCGTAGTCCTTTGCTTCTTCAGCGGACATGAAGAAATCCCGTTCGGTATCTTCTTCAATGCGGGAAAGCGGCTGACCGGTATGGTTGGCAAGATGTTCGTTCAGGCGGCGTTTGTGATACAAAATCTCTTTGGCCTGAATTTCAATATCAGTTGCTTGTCCTTGAGCTCCGCCTAGAGGTTGGTGGATCATAATCCGGGAATGAGGCAAACTCATCCGCTTGCCTTTAGCGCCGGCACTCAACAGGAAAGCGCCCATGCTGGCGGCCAAACCGAGACAAATAGTGCAAATGTCGGGGCGGATGTGGTTCATCGTATCAAAAATGCCCATACCTGCTGTTACCGAACCCCCTGGGGAATTGATATAGAGGTAAATATCTTTCTCGGGATCTTCGGCGTCTAAAAATAGCAATTGGGCAACGATCAGGTTAGCTAAGTCAGAGTCAACCTGTTGGCCCAAGAAGACGATGCGATCGCGCAGGAGTCGCGAGTAAATGTCAAAGGCGCGTTCGCCGCGACCGGATTGTTCTATAACTGTTGGGATCATTGACAGGGCCTGCCTATTACGTATCTTTTTTTTATTTTAGCGATTTGGGTTCATTTGTAGTTACGGATTCCCGGCGCGCGATCGGCTTTTACGCGCAAAATCCTTAAGCTGGGATTGGTTGAGGCATTTGGGCCGTCGCACTTTCTCGATTCGGAAGCTCGATCTGCTTTTTCTGCTTTAGACTAATTCAATACTCCGGAGAGGTTTTAGATAGGGATGCGATGCCTACGGCAAACTTCGCTAACGCAGTACAGCACAGAAGCGAAAAAGTGAGTGGAATCAAAGCTAAAAACAAACAGAAAAAAAGGCATTATTTTAAGTTAAACTACAAAAAACACCAGCTTTTTAGATGGTTGGCTTATGAATATTATTAAATCAATAATACAACAAATACAGCGATTCGTCAACCCCAAAACAAGTTTTTAGTGGTTTTATCGTCAACAATTTTGCTCGTTTATGGTTCGGTTAAACTGACCAATTTCAGTTGTTAGAGTTGTTTAAATGAAAAAACTGCTCGTCGTCAGTTTCGCTCATTGTTTAACTTTCCACAATTTAATCAATGCTGCTTAAAAACTGTCCAGACTATTGTTAAGGGAGATCGGTCTGTCTACTTTTTGACAGATATTGAGTATGATAGATACCATGTCCTTAAAGTGTATGAGATATTCTAAGAGTAACGATTAATCGTTGGGAAAATCGAGGGATTCAACCCTCACCTTTGGCATTAAGGCAAATTCGGACGCGGGTTGCTGAACTGGGTCAATCCTCTTCAATCGTCATTCGAGAGGGCAGCAAACAGCTTTTAGCTCAGTATTTTCAGCGAGGTAGAGTGTGTGATTGATGTGGTAGATGAGGCTGCTCCTCAAAATTTATTTGCAGGCGATAGCGAGATGGCGATGCGGATGCGATCGCACGATTGGTCGCAAACACCACTGGGGGCTGTCGAAACTTGGTCAGATAGCCTGAAAACGGCTGTGCAGATCCTGTTGACAGAACTCGATCGCACCCAGCACCCAGAAAAGACGCAGCTAGAATCCGATCTGCTGCAGAAACGCCCATCAACAGATGCCTTGTATCAAACTGCCCAAGCCGATGCGTTTCGAGTCAGGCTCACCAATGCGCTGCGCCCGCTGACTGATGCTAATGAGATTCAGGCGATCGCGGCCCGTGTTCTGGGCGAGTCTCTAGGCGCAAGCCGCGTCATTTACGTTGAAGTGTTACCCGGTGGCAAAGAGGTCGTCGTTCATAAAAACTACACGAACAATGTTGCCGAACTGAGTGGGGTGTACCATACGGAAGACTTCGGACGCGACCTAACAGACGACCATCGAGCGGGGCAAACGGCGATCGTTCCCGATGTGGCAAACTACCCTAAATACACAGCCAGCCAGAAGGCAAGGTATGACTCGATAGATATTGCCGCGCATATTGATGTGCCACTGATTAAGAACGAGCGATTCGTCGCGTTGCTAGCGGTGCATCAGGCAAACCCTCGCCAGTGGAGGGAAGACGAGGTAAGACGAGTTGAGGAAACCGCAGAGCAAACGTGGGCAGCCGTTGAACGTGCCCGTGCTGAAGCCGTTTCGCTTGAGAGTCGCACCGAACTCGAACGGCAACTGCGAAAGTTCGATGCGATCGTCGGTGCAATTCCCGATTTTATTTACACCTTCAACCTGTCAGGACGGTTCACTTATATCAGTCCGGCGTTGCTCGATCTTTGGCAGAAAACTTCGGATGAAGCTTTGGGAAAGAACTTTTTCGAGCTGGATTATCCCACCGATTTAGCGACTCGACATCAGGAACAGATTCAACAAGTCATCAAGACGCGCCAGCCGCTCAAGGATGAAGCACCCTACACTAGCGCGATCGGTACGCGCACCTATGAATACATTTTCGTGCCGCTTTTAGACATAAACGGCGCAGTCGAAGCAGTGGCAGGCGTGACGCGAGACATGACCGATCGCAAACTGGCAGAACAAGCCTTGCGCCAAAGCGAGGAGCAGACTCGGAATATTGTGGAGAGCATCGCTGAAGCCTTCTTTGCCCTGGATGAAAACTGGCGGTTCACTTACGTCAATCGATCTGCTGGGGTACTGCTCGATCGCCCTCCAGATGATTTGATTGGCAAAAATTTATGGGAAGAATATCCAGAACTGATTGGCCATGAGTTGGAGGAGATTCACTGGAGGGCCATGCGCGATCGCGTGGCTGCCTCAATGACCGCGTTTTACCAAAACCACGATCGCTGGTACGAAGTTCGCACCTACCCCGCCCCAAACGGCATCACCGTTTATTTCAAAAATCTTACCGAGCAGATTCAAACTGCCGCAACTCTGCGTCAATCCGAAGAACGCTACCGGACGCTGTTTGAGTCGATTGGCGATGGCTTTTGCGTCATCGAGATGCTGTTTGATAAAGACGATCGCGCGATTGACTACCGCTTTTTAGAAGTCAATCCGTCGTTTGAACAACAATCAGGATTGGTGCAGGCAGTGGGCAAGCGGATGCTTGAACTCGCCCCAGATCATGAGCAGCATTGGTTTGAAATTTATGGCAGAATCTCGATAACGGGCGAACCGCTTCAGTTTGAGAATTATGCTAAAGCACTGGACCGTTGGTTCGATGTGTATGCCTGTCGCACGGGTGAAGCCCAAGCGCGAAAAGTGGCGATCGTCTTCAAAGATATTAGCGATCGCAAACGGGCAGAAGAAATTGCGCGGCGAAACGCCGAATTTGATGCTTTCCGTGTCTCTATCGCCGACGCGCTCCGCCCGCTTGCCGACTCAGTAGAGATTCAGGCTACGGCCAGCCGCGTGCTGGGCGAATATCTCGGCGCGAACCGCGTGCTGTACTTTGAGGTTCGTGGCGCTGATTACGTCGTTGAGCGCGATTACGTCAACGGAGCCGAAACAATGGCTGGCAAATACGCGATTGATTCGTTCGGCCCAAAGCTGCTTGCAGCGTACCGCACGGGTTGCCCTGTGGTCGCATCCGATGTGGAAGCCGATCCCAACCTATCTCCAGAGCAGCGATCGGCCTACGCCGCGAGCCAGATTGGGGCATACATCGGTATACCCCTGGTCAAGGAAGGCGAGTTTGTAGCGGGGCTGGCAGTCCACACATCCGAGCCACGAGCTTGGACGCTGGACGAGGTGTCTCTGGTGGAAGAAGTTGCCGAGCGTACTTGGGCGGCAGCCGAACGCGCCCGCTCCGAAGCAGCCTTGCGCGACAGTGAGGAACTAAAGCAACGCATACTGGAAAGCAGTCAAGATTGCATTAAAGTCTTAATGCTCGATACCGAAATCGTCTATATCAATCCAGGCGGGTTGTGCCTGTTGGAAATCGATGATCCGTCACTCGTTCTAAACACCAGTTGGCAAGATATCTGGCAAGGTAAATATTATGAAAATGCCAAGGCCGCGATCGCGGCTGCCAAAGCAGGCAATACAGGTCAGTTGCAAGGCTATCTTCCCACTTACAAGGGTACCCCGAAGTGGTGGGACATTATTATCACACCCGTGCGGAATACCACTGGACAAGTGACGCAACTTTTAGCAATTTCCCGCGATATCACGAAGCAAAAGCAAGCTGAAACTGAACTGGAACGACTGCTGGCGCAAGAGAAAGTTGCGCGAGAAGCTGCCGATCGCGCCAACCAGATTAAAGATGAGTTTTTGGCGGTGCTGTCCCATGAATTGCGATCGCCCCTCAATCCGATTCTCGGCTGGTCAAAACTATTGCAGCAGAGAAAATTGGACGCGGCAAAAACCGCAATGGCATTGATGACGATCGAGCGTAACGCCCGACTCCAGGCGCAACTCATTGACGATTTGCTGGATATCTCTCGGATTTTGCGCGGCAAACTGATTTTAACCGTGTTGCCGGTCGATCTGAGTAAAGTCATCTCAGAAGCGCTGGAGACGGTTCGATTAGCCGCAGAAGCGAAAGCCATTCAAATTTGCACAACGATTTTACCCAGTGTTGGCATCGTCATCGGCGATGCTGGACGGTTGCAGCAGGTAATCTGGAATCTGTTGTCTAACGCGGTCAAATTCACACCTCACCGGGGACAAGTCGCTGTTACTCTAGCTGTGGATGAAATCCACGCTGAAATTCAAGTTACTGATACTGGAAAAGGCATTCGCTCTGACTTCCTGCCCTATGTTTTCGAGCATTTCCGGCAAGAAGATGGAGCCACCACCCGCAACTTTGGCGGCTTGGGATTAGGACTGGCGATCGTGCAGCAAATTGTAGAATTGCACGGGGGAACAGTCGCAGTTGATAGCCTTGGTGAAGGACAAGGAGCGACGTTTACAGTTCGCATTCCGCTTGCGCCTCGCTCTCATGAATTGCCCGCGATCGAGCAGCCATCCGACTCAACCGGAGATTTAAGCGGCATTCACGTCTTAGTTGTGGATGATGATACAGACTCACGCGAGTTTGTGGCGTTTGTTTTAGAACAAGCGGGTGCGATCGTCACTAACGTCGCCTCTGCAATCGAGGCACTACAAGCTTTTTCTCAAGCGGTTCCCGACATCATTGTGAGTGATATTGGGATGCCAGAAATGGATGGCTATATGTTGCTGCGTCAGATTCGCAGTCTGCCGATCGAGCAAGGCGGACAAGTTCCCGCGATCGCCCTCACTGCCTATGCTGGAGAGATGGATATACAGCAGGCGATCGCAGCAGGCTTTCAACGTCACCTTGCCAAACCTATTGACCCAGATGCAGTGGTTGCGATCGTCACCGAATTAGTATGCTCTTGTAGTTAATTTAGTAATTAAACAATATAGTCAGCCCGAGTTTTACCGCGGTATTCACCGACAATACCCAAAGCCTTTTCAAGTAGATCGGGCGCTACCCATAAAAGAGTTATATCCACTAGATACCAAACTACTCAAATTTTTATCGCCCAATCACGTCGGTACATTCCATACAAAATTAACCACCAAAATAAGACCGCACTCACGGCAAACGCTAGGGAACCATTCAGCGGCCCCGCCCACGGCACAAACCAGTTCTCGTAAATCCAAGTGTAGGTACTTGGAGGACTTTCGCCCCTGCCAATATGGGTTTTCAACAGGATTCTGGCAACTATACCGGAAGCAACAAACAGGAAAATTGCATTCACTCCCATGATTTCAAACGGCTTCCCCCATTTCCAACCTCGCACTTCTATTGTTTCGTAGCAAGCTGCTAGCAATAGCAACGCCCAACCAGCCGTAAAAACTACATAGGAACTTGTCCAAAGTTGTTTGTTGATCGGAAATGAAAATCCCCACAAGTGGCCGATTACCACGCAACAGAGGCCGCAGATTGCTAAGTTAATACTGGTGCGGGTTTTGATTGGTTCTAGTCGCAGCCACTCTCCTGTAAAGTAGCCGATCAGGACTGTTACAACTGCGGGTAAGGTACTCAACAATCCTTCGGGGTCGAAGGGGCCGCCTTTGTACAGGTGTTGGCTACCGAGAATTAGCCGATCGACATATCCTCCTAAATTTCCTTCTGGCGTGAGTTCCCCGGCAGTGTACCCCCCTACAGGCACTACGGTTAAGGCAGCCCAATAGCCCAAAAGCACAGCAACAGCGAGCAGCTTTTGATTGCGGGGGGAAAGGTTGAGAATGGCGATCACACTGATGAAATAAGCTAAGCCGATGCGCTGCAATACTCCCATGATGCGGATTTTACCGAAGTTTTCTACGGGGGCGCTGTTGAGAAGTACGTCAAGGGCGATCGAAGATGTATTTAGCAGCAATCCTAATATAAATAGAATCGCGGCGCGGCGCGCAATTCGCCAGTAAATATTTGAAGAAGGAAGAAGGAAGAAGGAAGAAGGAAGAGGGTTTTTAGCAGATTCTGATTTTTCCTTTGTTGGTGTAATTTTTGAGGTTTCTATTGGGGTTTTTGGATAATTTTGAATATATTTAGACAGCGAGAAAGACATCGCGCAGCCAACGATGAACAAGAAAAACGGAAATACTAAGTCTGTCGGGGTGCAGCCGTGCCATTCTGCGTGGTCTAGCGGTGGATATACCTGTTCCCAACTACCGGGGTTGTTGACTAGAATCATCGAGGCGATCGCAATTCCGCGAAAAACATCAAGGGATTTTAAGCGCATAAATTAAGTTATTTGTTGACTGTTGACTGTTGACTGTTGACTGTTGACTGTTCACTATCTTAGCTGATGCCCATTTCCTAATTCTTTTCGGCCCTATGCCCTATGCCCTATGCCCTATGCCCTATGCCCCATGCCCAATTCCCCATTACCCCTCAACTAAATTTCAATTCCTTCCAGAGTCATAATGACTGCATTCTTCATCAACATATCGCAGCGTTCTGCATAAAAAGATGCTGCCTTATCATACTTATTAATTTGCAAAACGCGCAGAAACATTTGTCGTGCTTGCGCGAATTGCTGCTGGTAGTGAAAAAAAATTCCCTGTTCAAAATAAGTTTGAGTTTGTGCTTTTAGTTCGATCATTGTCGGCGAGTCGCCATCGTAAATTTCAAATACAGCCACAGGTGTTTGTTTTCCTTTTACTTGAACGCGATCGAGAAACCGACACTTGTAATGTTGAGGATCGTCTATCCGGCAAAGGGTTTGGACACTAGCTACAATAGCCACCCCATAAAGCTTTGTCAATCCTTCCACGCGGGAAGCTAAATTAACGGCATCAGAAATCACCGTACTTTCCATTCGTTCCGCTTCGCCAATCGTACCTAACATTAGAGTCCCCGTATGCAAACCAATCCCTATCGAAATAGGTTGATAACCACTGTTTTGCCTGTGTCTGTTATAAATTTTAACTTGCTGCTGCATCTCAATTGCTGCTTGCACAGCATCTTCAGCCCTGTTAGGAAACAAAGCCATAATCCCGTCACCAATATATTTATCTATAAAACCGTTGTACTCGCGGATAACTGGGCCAACTCGGCTTAAGTAAGAGTTAAGAAATTCAAAGTTTTCTCGGGGAGACATACTCTCGGACAGACTTGTAAATGAGCGAATGTCGGCAAACATAATCGTCATTTCTGCTTGTACAGCGTCTCCTAGTCTCGCATCAACGATGCTTTCTCTTTTGAGAAACTTCAAAAATTCACGGGGTACAAAACGGGCTGATGCGGCTGCAATTTTTTCGAGTTCGCTTTTGCTGGATTCGATTTGATTGAGTGATCTAAATGCTCTCAGGGCGGTGACTACTGTGGTAAATAATTTTTTGTTAGTAAGTTCTGTTTTGGTTTTGTAATCATTGATATCGTAGCTGACAATTACTACATCTTCTGGTATTTGGCCGGGCTGTCCAGTGCGTAAAATAATCCGCACTACTTGATTATTTAAAATATCGCGGATGTATTTAACTACTTCCAAGCCTGCTTCTTCTGTTTCCATAACTACATCGAGTAAAATCAATGCTATGTCGTAGTTATTTTGGATTATTTCTTTAGCTTCTTTTCCTGAGTAAGCGCTGATAAATGTTATACTTTTTCCTTCAAATTTAAAATCATTTAACGCTAATTTAGTAATATTGTGAATTTCTATTTCATCATCCACAATTAATATTTTCCAACTTTCTTCTAGCGGTTTTTGTTCAGCCTCATCTTCCTCGGCAAATATTAATTCATCGTCGCCTGCGGCGATTAATTCATCATCGCCTGCAGCCAACAGGTTTTTACTAGCTTCTGACATATATCGTTCTCCTATATAAAACTTATATCCATGTTGGCGGTCTAATAACTAACTGCTCATGTTAGCGGGAAATTCAATCATAAATTTTGTGCCTTTTTTTACTTGACTTGTGCAGCTAATTGTGCCTTTTAGTTTTTGAGTAACAAGGTTATAAATAATGTGCAGTCCCAATCCCGTGCCTCCCTGACCTCTTTTGGTGGTAAAAAACGGTTCAAAAATTTTACTGAGATTTTCTGGGTCAATACCTTTGCCGTTATCGGCATATTCAAATATTAGCCGATCGCCCTCTAGTTTGAAATCAAAAGCCAGAACTCCTTCGTCCTCTCCATCGTAGGCGTGAATTAGGGAATTCAACACCAGATTTGTCACAATTTGACACACTACGCCGGGGTAACTGTCCACTACAATATTTTCATCACACTTAATCTCTATTTTGTGCTTAGTTCTTTTTAGTTTGGCTGTTAAGGATGTCAAAATTTCCTCTAGATAGTTTTTAACATTAAACGTGCGTTTTAACTCGCTCGACTGATCCACAGCTACTTCTTTAAAACTGTGAATTAAGTCTGCGGCCCGCGTGAGGTTAGATAAGATCATATTACTGCTTTGCATGGCGGTATCCAGAAACTTTTCTAACTCGGAACGTTTTATTTGGCCGTTACTGTAAACCTCAAAAAACTTTGTGGCTTTTTCAGCAAGCAAGGAGGCGGCGGTGATGCCGATGCCTATGGGAGTATTGATTTCGTGGGCAACCCCTGCAACCAACCCTCCGAGGGCAGCCATTTTTTCCGATTCTACCAGTTTATTTTGAGCGGATTTTAAGTCTTCTAAAGTTTGGGAGAGTTCCGAGGTACGTTGCTGTACTAAATTTTCGAGATTCTGATTGAATTGGTGCAAGTTGTCGTAAAGTTGGGCGTTTTCGATAGAGATAGAAATTTGAGAAGACAGCAGTTTTAATATTTCTAACCTGTCTTGTGTAAAAGCGCCTGTAGTCAGGTTGTTTTCTAAATATAGAATGCCAGTGAGTTGGCCTTGATTAATTAACGGAGTGCAAAGAATTGATTTAGGTTGAACGGCCATTATATAGGGTGTGTGAGTAAATTGTCCTTCGCTGCTGGCATCGTTTAAAACTATACTTTCCTGGGTGCGGGCGACGTAATTCACAACTGCAACTGCCAGTAAAGTTACTTGTTGATCGTCGGCAACAAAATCTATCGGAATTGATTGCATGACAGCAACGCGATCGACATCTACAGATCCTGATGCTTCAATCACCCATTCACCGTCTTTGTCTAGTATTAAAAATCCTCTTTGCCCCCCGGCATTTTCAATAACAATTTTCATCATTTTTGCCAGCAGTTTGTCTAGAACTATTTCGCCGGCTAAGGTTTGCGATGCTTTAACTGCTGTGGTCAAGTCTAGCACGCCTGCACTGTCGCTCTTAGTGGAAGCGCTGCTGGTAGATTTGTGAGTTTCGATATTAGTTGAAATCGAGCCTGAAGTTAGCAAGTGCGAGTATTTCGATTCTAAATGTGCTGCTTTGGCTGTTGCTCCCCAGCGCTGATAGCAATAACGCGCTTCTGTCAAGTAAGTTTTAGAATTTTTTTCTCGTCCTATGGATAGATAAAATGCTCCTGCCAATTCTGCTGCTAGTGCTTGTACTTGTATGTATCCGTTTTCTTGGGCTCCTTCAATTGCGCGATCGTAATATTCCATTGCTCTCACCACATTGCCCAAAACGCGCGCTTTCTCAGCCGTAAGTAAGTCGCATTTGTGCTGAAGATTCATGGGCGCCGAAAGCGCTTTTTGTTGCAGTTTTTTCCGATTACTGACAGCGTAAAAAATATGCTCTTCTTGTTCCTCTTGTGTTGCCGATGGATAGGCTGCTAGGCGGGCTAGAGAATCGTAGAACTGGTACTCCGAAACATTAATGAAGCCTGCAACTCCGTCTAAATAAACTTCGGCTTGCGCTGCATTTTCTAGCGCTCCTTGGGCATCTCCAAATAAATAAGCTAGTATTAGTTTTTGCACATAAAAGTGCTGGAGCCCCACTCGATCGTTAGCTTTCAACAGCAGCGCCAACAATTTTTCTTCGCTGTAAGCTTCACCTAATACAAGGTCTGAGATTTCCCATTTTCCCATCAATTGCAAAACAGTTTGCCGATATATTTGATTCCAAATCAATACAGTTTCTTGCTTAATTTGAAACAGCAAGTGGTTGTAACTTACCATTCTCCTTTCTAGTTGTGGCAATTCTTGACCGATGAAATACAAAGACTGACAAATATTTACGGCAGCAGATCCGACACATTCTAAATCTCCATTTTCTAGGGCGCTTTTATAGGCGTCCTCTAACAGCGGCAAAGAGTCTTTAACGTGATGCTTGCCGTTCATCAAAATGAATGCTACTAAATTAAGCGTTTTGCTTTTGAATTCTAACGCATTTAATCTATCGCTCAAATTTAAAGCTAATTGACCGAAGCGATCGCCCGATTCAATATCTCTAACTATTCCTTTTAAAATTGCTCCGTAATTAGCATAACCGAAGGCAGAAAAAACAGAATTTCCGTGGTTTATAGATAAATTAACTTGCTCGCACACAATCAGCGGCAGCAGCACAGGTTCAACTATAAATGTAGCTGAAAACATACTGGAAAGCACGCGCATAGTTGCTAATTTGTGCGGATTTGTCATGAGTGGCAAGTTAATTAAATCTTCGATCTTTTTATCTGTTAAATAAGCGGCGGTTTTAGTCAGTGCTTGCTGAATGTGGAGGGGAATAGGCGATTCGGGAAAGTTAATTCCTAACATTTGTAGTGCTTCGCGACCAATTTTTACCGATTCTTGGAGTTTGGTTTGCATCGCACAAGCTATGATTCTGATTTCAAAAACTTTGATTTTGTCTAGTTCATTTTTTGCGTGTTGCAGAACAATTTCAGCCCATTTTTCCATTGGTTCAAAGTCGGTATTGAGGTAAGCAGCTTCTGCTGCTGACTCGTACACTGCAAGAGTCAAGTCGTAGTCAGTTTGCCAACTTGCGGGGGGAAGCAGTTCAATACCTGCGGTTAAATACTTAAGGGCGAGTTCGTAAGCTGCACTTGCTTTTGCTTTGCGACCTGCCATTAAATTTAATTGGCATAATTGAAATTTTTCTAATTTGCTGCTGATTATGGGTTTTGCTAAATTTAGTTGGTTTACGGTATCAAAAATATGCTCTTCTAATTGCTCGGGCGGGGCGTTTTGTAGCAGAATCTGACCTATTTTAAGATGGGTTTCTTGTTTCTGATAATCGGATATTAAAGCATAAGCTGCTTGCTGCACTCGCTCATGCAAAAATTTGTAATTTGCCCTAGGAACATCAGCCACGGGTAGAGACAAGTCATCGGTAAAGTCTCTAGATATTGTGTCTGTTATTTCTGTGGTTGCTGCTAGTGTGATCGGAAGTTTGTAGGCGTTATTCACGAGTAAAATCAGACCGGACTGAAGTGCCTCACCGAGGTCTGTTGCTGCGGACGCCAGAGGTTTTTCGGCTATTGTAGAGAGAATTTCTAAATCAAATCTGTTGCCGATACAAGCGGCTAATTTAAGCAGTTCCTGGGTATTCTCTGAAAGTTTCTGAATGTTATCTATCATTAATTCTACAACATTGTCAGTTATTCCCATTTCTTGTATTTGTTCGATATCCCACTGCCACTCACCTGTGATATTGCCTTTTTTCACAATTTGCTCTGAGATTGGTTGCGCTAAGCCCGATCGGTTAGGTTCAGCTAGCTCTACCACATTATTCGATGGTGAAAGCTTAAATTGAATCAAACTTTTTGAGTAAATAAATTTTATTAATTGAGTTAAAAAGAATGGATTTCCAGCGGTTTTTTGAAAAAGCAATTCTGCTAAAGTTAGGGATTTTTCTGGGGCGCAGTTCAAAGTATCGGCGACAAATTGGTTGACGCTGCTTATATCTAAAGGCGAAAGGGCGATCGCACTTACAGTGCCGCCTGCTTTTTTAATTGCTTCGGCGGTCAGCATTACAGGATGGTTTGCATTTACTTCCTGCTCTCTATAAGCTCCAATTATTAATAAATATTGAGTTTCTAGGTCAGTTGCTAGCAGTTCTATTAACTTGAGAGATGCTGAATCGACCCATTGCAAGTCGTCGAGGAAAATTACTAAGGGGTGTTCTTTTTGAGCAAAGACGCGGATGAAGTTTTGAAATACTAAATTAAAACGATTTTGAGATTCATTTGCCCCTAAATCTGGGACGGGGGGCTGCGGCCCAACAATCTGTTCTAATTCGGGAATGGCTTCAATAATTACTTGGCAGTTGCCGCCGAGTGCTTTTAAAATTTTTTGTTTCCAAACATTGATTTCTGTGGCATTTTCTGTGAAAATTTGTCGCAACAAATCTTGAAAAGCTTGGAGCAAAAAAGCGTAGGGAATATCGTGCTTGAATTGCTCAAATTTGCTGTCAATAAAATACCCGTTTTTCCGCCGAATCGGCTTGTAAACTTCATATACTAACGAAGATTTTCCCACACCTGCACCACCAGAAATTAGCACGATCTCTGTATTACCTCGCCTCATCCGCTGGAAGATACTAAGAAGCATATTAACTTCTGCTTCTCGCCCGTAAAATTTTTGGGAAATTTGCAGGTGACTTGACTGATCTTGTTCGCCGAGGGTTATATGAGAAATTTCGCCTGTTGTTTGCAGTTGATCGAGACAATTTTCCAAGTCATACAAAAGTCCCAAAGCACTTTGATACCTGTCTTCTGCCGTTTTTGCTAAGAGTTTTATGACGATATCGGAAATGACTTGAGGAATCTCCTTGGTTCCTACTTGATTGATTCTGCCTTCGATGGTTCTGCTTTCTACTTTCTGCTTTCTGTTTTCACAAGGAGAAACTGGCGTTTTGGCAATATGGCAGTGTACTAATTCCATGGGATCGATCGCCTGAAAAGGCAATTCGCCACAAAGCATTTCATAAAAGGTGACGCCTAAAGAATAAAAATCGGTGCGGTAGTCGATCGCCCGATTCATGCGTCCCGTTTGTTCAGGAGACATATAGGCGAGAGTGCCTTCGAGTAAATGGGGATGGCTGGGGGTGGGGTTGTCGCCCGGTAGTAGGGAGGCGATCGCAAAATCAGCAATCTTGACATCTCCTGTCTCGATATTGACAATAATATTGCTGGGTTTAATATCTTTGTGGATGATGTGGTGTTCGTGGAGTTGCCCAATAGTTTCTGCTAGTTTGATGGCAATATGCAGAAATTGTTGTAACTCTAGCTGGTTGTTGCTGAGAAAGTCTTTTAGGGAAATTCCCCCAAAATCTTCTAAAACTAAAACAGGAAAGTGATTGTAGGTTTCTATTTTGTAAAGCTTGACTATTCCGGGCAAACTCAAATTTTTAAGAATTTCGGATTCGTGCAGGAGTTGGGATATTTGCGCTGGGGTAGGGTATGGCGACGTGAGAGTTTTGAGGATAACGGGTTTTTGTTCCTCAAGCTGCATCCCTCGATAAATAACTGTGTGAGGGTTTGTATAAAGTTCTTCGTCAATGCGGTATCCAGGGATAGAAATCATGAGAGTGGGGGGTAATTTGAAAGATCCGGTTATACAATTTTAAATTTTAGATTTGGAATGATTGATGACATAAGGTTTTGGATCTGACCTACAGTTGCATTCTTTTTGGCCACAAGTATTATTAAGTAAGTGGAAATACACATCACCGAGCGAGTGCGGTTTTTACGGCGGTAAACTGGCTACTATTATATAGCTGAGCTAAAACCCTCCCTAAAGAGTTATCGTAGATACTTTTTTTGTCGTTTATTTAGTTATCTATATTTTAGTCTTCAAAAAATCAGAAGTTGCCTTTTGCTATCCCGCCAGTGCCAAAATAAACGGGTGCGTGCAAATCAACAGCTAAAATCTAAAAAAATCATGCAGAATATAACTGCCTCAAATCCAGCTAATGCGACCGATCGCGCTTTTGGCACCGCAGACATTCAATTGCTGGTAGTGGATATAGACGGCACGATCGCAGGTTTGTCAAATACCATCCGAGAACCAGTCAAGCAGGCAATTTTGGCTGCCGAGTCGCGGGGAGTGAAAGTGGCCGTCGCTACGGGCAGGATGTACCGATCGGCTTTGCGTTTTCACCGCGACATCGGCTCAACATTGCCACTGATTTGCTACCAGGGCGCATGGATTCAAGATCACGCTACTCAAAAACGGCTGCGACACTTGCCGCTGTCGAAACAAACTGCTCTGCAACTGTTAGATTATTTTGAAGAACCGCATTTGCGACCGCTGCTTTCGATCCATTTCTACATTGACGACCAACTTTACGTGCCGGAAATTACCGCAGCTACCCGAATTTATGCCGAACGATCGGGCATTGAACCAAATGTGATTAAAGATTTGCGGCGAGATCTTCCGGGGGAACCGACGAAAGTTTTGGCTTTGTGCGAGAATCCGGGGGTACTCGACGGCTTGCTCAGCAGTATGCGGCAGCGCTACACGCCTGCGGAGCTTTATTTGACTCGATCCGTTGCTACTTTTTTTGAAGCTACGCATCCTTTGGCGAATAAGGGAGATGCGGTGCAGTATTTAGCGGAGGAACTTTTGGGTTTACAGGCGGCGAATGTGATGGCGATCGGCGACAATTTTAATGATGTAGAAATGATTGCCTACGCGGGTGTGGGCGTGGCAATGGGCAATGCTCCTGATGGGGTGAAGGCTGCTGCTGATTGGGTGGCGCCGGATGTGGAGGAAGATGGGGTGGCGGCTGCGATCGAACAATTTGTTTTGGGCGATCGTTGATATTTTTACACCCACACCGCAGGGGCGGGTTTAGCGACATTTGGAAAAAATGTATATCAACCCGCCCCGACCCAGCGACAATTTATTATTATATAACTCTCTAGTTTTGAGTTCTATGCAATCAAATTTTGATTATAAAAAAAATCCACAATTTGTGATTTTTTGAGATTAAGTCCAGTCAATTACTTTTTTTGCAACATCCGAATATTTATTTAACGAACCGCGAAGACGCTAAGAACGCGTTCGGCGAAGCCGTTCCCGAAGGGTAGGAAGATATGAAGAAAGCGTGGCGGGCTTACAGATCTTCTCGATGTGAATTATAGATAATTTAAAACTCTTAAAAACGGGTTTCAACAGAAAAAGCACCGACGACTGGCCGTGTTTCGTCTCGGTGCTTCTTCTGGTTCGCTCCTCACACGTCCATCAATATAGCTGACTCAGTAAATTGTGTCAATACTTTTTACAAAAATTGTTTTGTGAGTCGGCTGCTGCCGGGGTGCTGGTGCGGTGGAGCGAGGCTGAACCTTTGTAATGCAGGGGTTTTTGTCGATCGCCCAAGGGTTGCCTTGAGCAGAAAAATTTTACTTCAATTCCACCAGCCAGTCCAAAATCAGAGCGTTGACTTCACTTGGCCGCTCGTCGTGGGGACAGTGGCCTGTGTTGGGAATTGACACAAATTTCACTGGTTTACCGTTGGCGGCCAATTGTTGATAAATCTGGCTGCCGGCGATTGGCGTCCAGGGGTCGTCTGCGCCCCAAAGTACCAATAACGGACGATCGACTTTGGGCAGCAATTCTGACGGTTGAGGGCCTGCTGGGGCCGTGAGAATCGAGGCAAACACTTGTTGAGCTCCAGGCTCGCAGGAGGGGGCGTGGAGGAGTTCTACGAGTTCGTCGGTGATGGCTTCGCGGTTCCCGTAGACTTGGCGCAGGGTGTTGCGGATGCGGTGTTTTTGGCGGATGTTGTTGAAGACAAAGGGGCCGATCAGGGGCGATCGAACTAATTTAGTAAAAGTCCCCATCACTACTCGCAGGGGGAAATTCAGTTCGTCGGGCCGGTGGTTGAGCCCGCCGGCACAGTTGATTAAGACACCGCCTGCTGATATTTCTGGATGGTTGGCGACTACCATCAAACTCAGCAAAGCGCCGATCGAATTCCCGACAAATACCGCCGGTTCCTGTACCAGATCCGCCCAGAAATCTGTCAGCAATTCTTCCCACAATTCCAGAGTGTAATCGAGGGCAGGTTTGGCGGAAGCGCCGAATCCCAGCAAGTCCAGAGCAAATACACGATAGCCGCCGGCCGCGAGTGCGGGGATATTTTGTCGCCAATGTCCGATCGAAGCGCCAAATCCGTGAATCAAAATCAGAGGGCGGCCGGTTCCTTGGACGGTATATTGGATTTTGTGACCTTTCCAAGTCCAAATTAGCTTTTCAAAACTCGTTGCAGATACTAATTGTTGTGCAGTCACGGCTATTATGTAAAGTTTCGTTAACTACTTTCATCATAGCAGCACCATCTCTTTAGGAGCTGGCTAGAAGCAATGCCGCACAAAAACATTATTCCCAATGCCCTGTTTGGCCAATGCCCGATGCCCGATGCCCAATTCCCGATGCCCAATTCCCATTTTTACTTTTTTCCTAGCAACCAATAAGTCATCATATCCCCCTTACCTTTTACCGGGATCACGCCTCGCCTCTCAAACCAATACTTATCTTTCAGAAGCTTATAAGTAACATCAGTAACTTGAATGCTGCCTGCAAAACCCGTAGCTTCCATCCTCGCCGCCACATTCACCGTATCTCCCCATAAATCATACGTAAACTTGCTCACACCAATCACTCCCGCAACAACTGGCCCGGAATTGATGCCAACGCGAATTGCCAGTTTTTCCCCTGTCTCGGCGCACAACTTTGCTATTTTTGCCTGCATTCCCAGGGCCATTTGGGCGATCGCCTCGGCGTGGTCATGTCTCGGCGTAGGCAACCCCCCGACTACCATGTAAGCATCGCCAATAGTCTTAATTTTCTCCACACCGTACTTTTCAGCTAACTGGTCGAAGTGCGAAAAAATTACGTTCAAGCGCTTTACCAACTCGGTGGGAGACATTCTCGCCGATAACTCAGTAAAGCCAACAATATCAGCAAATAAAACACTTACTTGAGCAAAACTGTCGGCGATCGTGCTTTGCTCCGCCTTCAAGCGTTCTGCGATTGGTTTGGGTAAAATATTTAACAGCAACTTCTCGCTTTGTTCTTGTTGAACTTTTAGCGCTTCTTGCGCTAATTTGCGCTCTGTAATGTCAGAAACAGTACCCTCATAGTAGAGCAGCTCACCTTTTGAATCTCGAACAGCCCGAACATTTTCTGACACCCAAATACGGCGTCCGTCTTTGCGACATACCATAGATTCAAACCCCGAAACGGCATTTTCAGCATCCATAGCAGCCACAAATTCGAGGCGGCGTTCTGGGTCAACGTAAAGTTGCTGAGCAATATTTTTAATCTCGGACATCAGTTCTTCTGGCGAGTCGTAACCGTACAATTTTGCCAAAGCTGGATTAGCGCTGAGATAGCCTCCTGAAGGCGTGCTTTGAAAAATGCCTTCCATCGCATTTTCTACAATGCTGTGATATTTTTCTTGAGCAATACGCAGCAATTCTTCTGCTTGTTTACGCTGAATTAAAGAACCTAATTGAGTGCCTACCGCATTAAAAACGTCTATAAATCGTGCGTCTTTCCCACCAGACGAAATTTTAAAGAAAACTAGCACTGCCAATACTTCATCGCCTACCAAAATCGGCACACCAAAACCCGCTTTGAATCCGAGTTCTAGTGCTATTTGACTTCGGAGAAAATGGGGGTATCCACGGGTAATATCTTCTACCCATTCCGGTTGCTTGGATGCCCAAACTCGTCCCGGTAGTCCTATATTCTGGGCAAATGTCAGTTGTTGGCTTTGGGTACGGAACGATTCCATGCTGGCGTTGCTGGCATACCAGCCCCGGGCTGATTCTAGGACAGTTCTTTCTGCATCGGGAATCCAAGCTTCTCCTACATCCCATCCGATTGTTTCGCCCACTTGGTGCAAAATTACTTCTAAAGCTGAGTGAAAGTCTACAGCTTCGCCGATCGCCCGCGTAGTTTCCAGCAAAAACCGGATTGATTCTTCAGCCCGCTGCCGTTCTGCGATTTCTTCCTGCAATCTAGAATTGCGATCATGCAGTTCCCTAGCTTGCAGTTGCAGTTTGGATTGCAGCGAACGAAGGGAAAGTTGGTTTTGGACGCGGGCTAAGACTTCTTCTACTTGAAACGGTTTAGTAATATAATCCACTCCTCCTACTTGAAAAGCTTTAACTTTTTCCAGCACGTCATCTAGCGCACTAATAAAAATTACCGGAATATCTTTAGTTTTTTCGCTTAACTTTAACTGCTCACAAACTTCATACCCGTTCATTTGCGGCATATTAATATCTAGTAAAATTAGATCGGGAGGAGATATTTGTGCCCCTTGCAGAGCCAAGTGTCCGTTAATAGCCTTCCTGACATGATACCCGTAAGATGTCAGCATAGTGGATAAAAGTCGCAAATTATCCGGCATATCGTCAACGATCAGAATGTCTTTAGGAGTCGCTGGTAATGGATGGTCGTTCATCATATAATTGAGTTAAATCGATAATGATATCTATCCGAAAATTATCGACTAAATCTGTTAAAGCGTTAGCGAGATTTGCCTCAGTTTCGGGAATTTCCTTGATCAGTTCGAGGATGCGGTTGTCGTCAACACAAAGTGCTGCTCGGTGCAAATCGACCACCCAGTCTGTGGGCATTACACTCAAATCCTCGGTGGTCAAACTTTTAAGCAGCGTCGGTGTTGAAAAAGAAGTAGATAAGTTTTCTTTTTCATAAATATAACGCAGGTTGAGGTGATGCGCTATCTTTTCAAAGAGTACCTCTTCCCGAAACGGTTTACATATCAAATCGTTACAACCAGCAGACAAAATTACTTGCCGCTGCTCGTCAAAAGCACTGGCCGTCAAGGCAATAATTATTGTTTCTCTACCTTCTATAGTTTTTTTGATCTGTCTTGTCGCTTCATACCCATCCATCACGGGCATCAGCATATCCATTAATATCAAGTGCGGCTTCCAACTTGAATGCAAAGCAATTGCTTCTTGACCGTTAGTTGCTTCCCGGACTTCAAATCCCAGGGGAACCAGCAGCTTAAGCAGCAGTTGGCGATTTTCCGCTACATCTTCAACTATTAATATCCGATAAGTTTCTTGTCCGGCTTCTAAAGCGATAACTTGTTTAATCGGCGATTTTTCTTGTTCATCACTTTCTGTTACTAAGTTAACCCAGATATTAAAGCTGAAAGTTGTGCCTTGGTCGAGTTGACTTTCAACAGCAATATCACCTCCCATAATCCGGACAAACTGTTGGCTGATCGGCAACCCCAGACCAGTTCCCTGCATGGATTTTCGACCAGTTTCGGTTTGCACAAAGGGCTTAAATAATGTGGAAAGTTCCAAGGGAGAAATGCCTGGCCCAGTGTCGGCAATTTCAAAATACAATTGGGATTTGTTTTCTTCTGTCGGGTCTTTTTCCTCGTTGCTGCTGACGCGCAAAGTAACGGTTCCCTGTTGAGTAAATTTAATCGCATTGCCGAGTAGGTTAATTAAAACTTGCCGCAATTTAGCTTCGTCTGTTTGAATGTACTGCGGCAAATCCTCGGCATTTTCAAAAATTAGGTGCAAACCTTTTGAGTTTGCTTTTAGTTGCAGCATTTCTTTGAGACTGTTGAGAAGGTTGTATAGATTGAAGCGGCTTGGATTGATACTAATTTGACCTGCTTCTATTTTGGACATTGACAAAACATCATTGATGAGTTCGAGCAAATGTTCGCCACTGCGGTTAATAATTTCTATGTATTCTTTTTGGTCTTCCGTGATAGAACTGTTGCGGGCCATGACTTGGGAAAAACCGAGAATGGCGTTGAGAGGTGTGCGGAGTTCGTGGCTCATGGAAGCTAGAAATTGGCTTTTGGCGCGGTTGGCAACTTCGGCGTTTTCTTTGGATTTAATCAGTTCCATGGACTGCCTTTGAGTGCGGGCGAACAATTCCGCTTGCTGTAATGCTACTCCTAGCTGAGTACCTACATCAACTGCAACATTGATTTCCGCTTCACTCCACTGGCGGGGAGCAGAATTTTGATAGGATGCTAGTAATCCCCAGAGCTTTTTGCCGGAAAAAATTGGTACAATAATGTAGGATTTAGCTTGAAATTTTTCTAGCAATTGGATGTAACAATTATCGAAACCTTGCTTGTAAATATCTGAGACACAAAGGTAAGTTTTACCTCGGCTGTAGGCTCCGCCTTGGGTTTGTTGCAAATAGGTATCGCGTACTTCTTGTGAGGTGCTATCTAATCTTTTGACAACGCAACGTTCGCTGTCTAAAGCGCCTTCAGTAAGGTGAGAATCCAGCTCCTGTGCTTGGAGGAAAGAAACCCACTTGTGATCACGGGATTCGGCTACAAAATCGCCACTCCAGTCTGGATTGAAACGGTAAATAGCGACTCGATCGCACTTTATGGTTTGGCGCAATTCTCGGGTTGTGGCGTGAAAAATTTCTCGGATATCTAAAGTTTGCCGCATTCTTTCAATGATGCGGGCGATCGCTCTTTGTCGTAAAGCACTTTCTTGCAGTTCGGTTTCTGCCTGCTTGCGTTCGGTAATATCTACAGCCATTAAAGCAATGCCGATCGCTGTACCGTTATCATCAATTAGCTGAGTATTATACCACTCACAGATGATAATTCTGCCGTCTTTGGTCAGATTTTCGGAAGTGCTACTGGATTTGGCGTTCAAGTCATGATTGAAAATATCAGATAATTGCGGGTGGTAGCTTTCAGGTCCGATCAAATCGGAGGCGACTCGACCAATCGCTTCTTGCTCACTGTAGCCAAAAATAGCAACGGCTGCGGGATTCCAAGTGATAATTTCTAAATTGAGGTTTAACTCGATAACTGCGATCGGCGTTTGCTGCAATAAAAACGAGATTCTGTGCTGCGATGCTAGGAGTTTTTCTTCGGATAATTTGCGGTCTGTGATGTCATTAGCAGTGCCGAGAATTTGTTTGGGTTTACCATCAGTTGTTCTGAGAAATACTGTATCCCAACTGTGCATCCACCGCCATTCACCGTTTTTGTGTTTCATTCGGTATTGACATTCAATGACATCACCATTTTTCGCTCGCTCCACTTTTTTGACGCTTTCCAAAAACTCTGGCAAATCGTCGGGGTTGAGCAGCATTGGCATCATTGCTTTCCCCATATCTTGTATTTCTTGGGCGGTATATCCGAGCATCGTTGCAATTTGTCGGTTGCTGTAGACATTCCGCTGTTCAATTACATCGTAAACGTACAATAGGTTGGGATTGGAATCGGCGATCGCTTGAATGAAGTGCTGGCTTTCTCTGAGTGCCGATTCTGTTTGTTTGCGAACGCTAATATCTCGCGCTACGATAATTACTGAATCTGGAGTAAGTGGAGAAACTTTAGCGTCGAGGCAAACTTCGCGCTCTCCGAGTCTAAAGCTATATTCAACATTGATGCTTTGCTTCGTTTTTAGAACTTGTTTGATGGCATTTAACACCAAATCTGCCACAGGTTCCGGCAAGACTTCGTGAGCGGTTTTGTTAATCATTTCGCTTGGAGGTTTCACCAAATTCGTTGATGCTGTCGGGGCAATTTTGATGCAGCGCCCTTCTGCATTTCTGACTAAAACTGTGTCAGTCATGGCCGCAAAAATAGCTCGTAATTCTGTTTCAGATTCTTGCAGAGCTTGCTCGGCGCAGATGCGGGTGCGAATTTCTGCTTGCAGCACTTTATTTTGTCGATCGAGCTGCACAAGCCGGTTTTTTTCTCCCTCGATCAGTTTAGCTTGAGCTAGCGCAATCCCTACTTGAGCAGCCACCGATTCTAACAAGTCGATTTCATCGGATGTCCATTCCCGGTAACGATCGCACTGGTGCAAACAGATAGCGCCGTTTGCCCTGCCTTGGTAGGAAGTGCGAATTGCCAGCATCGATTTCAACCCAACCTTCTGGCAAATCTGTTGAACAGCTTGCAACAGAGGGTCTGAATAAACATTGTTGGAGGCGATCGCCTGATCTTGTATCATCATTTGTACGACGTGAGGATTGCCCCAAATTGGAATGGCTATGTTCCAAATAGATTCGCACTCGGGTTCTAGATACTCGGCCGCCAGAGGAATATCGACTTGGGGGGTAGTAACGTAAGTATGAATCAAACAGCGATTGGCGCAGAATGCCAGACCGATTTGAGTTGCAGCTATTTGAAATATTTGTTCGGGCTGCAAGCTTGAGCGAATTTCTTTAGTTATTTTTGCTATCAGCAATTCTCGCTGAACTTGCCGTTCTAAAGCAGCTTTAGCTCCTGCCATTTCTATTTCTGCTTGCTTGCGCTCGCTGATATCAAAAAGTACGCCATACCACACAATATCGCCATTATCGCGCATTTCGGGGCGAGAATTAGATTGCAGCCATTTGAGTTTACCCGACGGTGTAATAATCCGCCATTCAAAGGCAAAAGGTTCTAAAGTTTGGGCGCTAGTAGCAATTTGTTTTACCAGATATTCGTGGTCATCTGGATGATTTTGATCGAAGCAAAAGTCTGGATTTTTTAAAATTTCCTCACTCTCTAATTCGTAAATCTCCCTACAAGCATAACTAATATATTCAAATTGGAAACTTCCATCGGGTTTCTTGATAAATTGATAAAGAACTCCCGGTATATTGACCGCCAATTTCTGCAACCGCGCTTTGCTTTCCCGGAGTGATTGTTCTGTTCGCTTGCGAAATTCTACCTCTTGTTGCAGTTGGGCATTCTGCTGTCTTAATTGTTTTGATAGCTGTTGTATAGTCAATTGACTTTCGATCCGCACTAAAACTTCTTCCACTTGAAAAGGCTTAGTAATGTAGTCAACACCGCCGACTTCAAAAGCTTTGACTTTGTGAAAAGTTTCATCAAAAACACTCAAGAAAATAACCGGAATTTCCCGCGTTCTTTCGTTGGCTTTCAGTCGGGTACAGACTTCATATCCGTTCATTTTGGGCATGGCACTATCTAGCAAAATCAAGTCGGGGAGAACGGTTAGGTTAGCATTAACCGCCATTTCTCCCGAAATCGCCCGCTGAACTTTATACCCTTCTTTGGTCAATATGTTTGATATAAACCGCAGGTTGTGGGGCTGATCGTCAATAATTAAAATGTGAATATTTTCTTTGTCAAATATCATTTTGTGTTGGATCATTGTGAATTTTTTAGTGCGAGAAGCAGATTGAGAATTTAATAAATTTAGTGAGTCTTTCCCATCATAATTATTTATTAAACCTTTTCAAACTCAGCAAATAGAGGATGAATTTTAGATATTAGCCCATCAACTAACGCAGCTTCTATTTTTTAAACTTATTGGTTGCTTGTCTTAAGGTTTCCCCTCAAATTAACCGTATTTAACCATATCTTATTCCCGAAACCAATCCCCTTATTGGATGTCCAAATTAAGTTTGCATAAAAACAATCCTCGTTTAGGCACTCCAGACCAAAGCAACCGGGTTTTTTAACTTTGTTCAAGGGCTGGAACCAAGTATTTTCGTACAACCCGGTAGATGCGCCCAAAACTGTTTTTTGCTTGACTTTAGCATTAAAAGTCCCAGGAGGATAACGCAAGTTTCTGGATATTATGCTGGCACATTCAAAGGGTTTTAGCAGAGATATACACCTGGACATACCGCGAGGCGAAGAAACCGTTTTTTTTTACTCTTGTCGCTGAAACAAAGTATGGATGTGAAAAACATCGGTTTTGACGCACCCGCCCATCAGTCTTAAGATATTTAATAGGTAACTAAGAGTATATAGCAATCCTCAATCATTTGTTAATTTCTTACTCCCTCCCTGCAGGTTCGGGGGGGGGTTGGGGTAGGGTAAAAAAATTTACGACTCCTGCAAGGATTGCTATAGCTCCATCCACCCGCACCCAAAGCCTACCATATAAACTATTGTCTCGGTCTTTTATCTGCCAGCAATTCCTTAAGTTTAGCAATATTTTCATTGCTGAAACAAATTTTAATTTCTAGTTCTTGGTCAGCCTCCCACAACAGCAGCATATTATCTTCGCCCCAGGCAATTTCGGGATTGTTTAATTCAAGTGTTTGATATTTAACTTCGGGAATTCCTACGCGAATTACCAGTTCCGATTCCAACTGAGGATAGATGTACAATTGCTGTTGCAAGTTATCAAGTTCTAATTTGTCAACAGTGTTGTTACGTTGGACAGGAGAATCGGGTATGTACCAATAGAGAGTTTCCTCGCGAATTTCGGGATTGACTATCACAAATGTTTCGTCAAAACGCTGGGGGTGCCAGTGAATTTCGCTCAGACCGCCGATTTGCGGAATTAGTCGCTCTACCCAGCTAATTTCTTTGCCGTTGAGGTTTCCCCACCACTGACTGATATTATCGAGATTTTCAGCATTTTCGGGGTGAGTGCTGCCGGACTGCCAGACTGTTTTTAGTTGTTGCATATACAGATTCTCCAGCGACTTTAAAAAAATTGAGATTGCAGGCTTTCAATTGGAGATTCATTCGTTATACAATAATTTTAATGGACTTACCAATTATTTACCACGAAGATTACGTTGCACCCCTGCCACCGGATCACCGCTTCCCGATGGCAAAGTTTGGGATGCTTTACCAGATGCTGCTCGCGGACGGGGTAGCAGATAAATCGCAATTTCACGCTCCAGAACTTGGGCCTCAAGAATGGATTGAATTAGTCCACGACCACCGCTACGTTCAAGCTTACTGCAACGGGACGCTGGATGACAAAGCGATGCGGCGAATTGGTCTGCCTTGGAGTCGGGCCCTTGCTAATCGCACTTGCACTGCGGTTGCAGGAACTGTACTAACTGCCAAGCTCGCTTTAGACTACGGTTTGGCTTGCAATACTGCAGGCGGAACTCATCACGCCTTCCCGGCTTTTGGGTCGGGTTTTTGTATTTTTAATGATTTGGCGATCGCCTCTCGCGTCTTACAAAAAAATGGTTTAGTTCGCAAAGTTTTAATTGTCGATTTAGATGTACACCAAGGAGACGGAACCGCCGTAATATTCCAACATGACAGTAGCGTTTTTACTTTCTCAATGCACTGCGAAGTCAATTTTCCGGGTACTAAACAAAAGGGCGATTTAGATGTACCTTTGCCTGTGGGTATGGAGGACGACCAATATTTACAAACTTTGGATAAATTTTTACCAGATTTGCTTTCAAATGTCAAGCCAGATTTAGTTTTGTACGATGCTGGAGTAGACCCTCATCACGGTGACAAACTGGGAAAATTAGCTTTAACTGATACGGGGTTATTTCGCCGGGAAATGCAAGTTTTGACGGCCTGTTTGAGGGCTGGCTATCCCGTTGCCTGCGTGATTGGCGGGGGCTATTGCGATGACGCTCAGGGCTTAGTTTATCGACATTCACTACTGCACCGAGCCGCCAGTCAAGCCTACAGGCAGTATCGACTTTGATGCAGAGCGACGATACTTCCGAAATAGGGCCGAAAAAACAGTCTCCCTCACCCAAACATATAAAAATACTATTAGCGATCGCTCCAGCTTGCCAGATGGGTACAACTTGAGCTAAAAAGTTGTTAAACAAACAACGGTACTTATGTCGAAGGCCAGCGAGTCCAATCACCCCTATCCACTGCTGGTTGTCATTGTTAACTACCGAACCTCTAGTTTGACAATTGACTGCTTGCGCTCTCTAGTTAGCGAAGTTCAATCGCTGCCCGGTATGCGGGTTGCAGTTGCCGACAATGCTTCCGGCGATCGCTCAGTCGAAGAGATTGGCAGCGCGATCGCCTCCGAAGGCTGGAGCGAATGGGCATCCTTCGTTCCGCTAGATCGCAACGGCGGATTTGCCTTCGGCAACAACGCCCTGATCCGTCCCGCCCTCCAATCCACTAATCCTCCCCCTTACTTCCTGCTGCTCAACCCAGACACCGTAGTTCGCCCCGGTGCATTAAAAGGCCTCGTCGATTTCATGGACACTCATCCCGACGCAGGCATTGCCGGCAGCCGCTTGGAAGACCCCGACGGTACCCCGCAGCAGTCAGCGTTTCGGTTTCACAATCTCTTGACCGAACTCGATTTTGGTTGGCGCACAGGCTTTATATCCAACTTGTTAGCTAACTGGGTCGGAGCGCCTCCCATTTCCCAAGAAACCTGTCAAACTGATTGGGTAGCTGGAGCCAGCATGATCGTCCGTCGCGAAGTATTTGAAAAGATTGGCTTGATGGATGAAGCTTATTTCATGTACTGCGAAGAAATGGACTTTTGTCTGCAAGCGAATAAAGCTGGCTGGACTTGCTGGTACGTACCCGAAAGTCGCGTTGTCCACTTAGTCGGCCAAAGCTCAGGCGTCACTGACACCAAAAAGCCCCCCAAGCGGCTGCCCACCTATTGGTTTGATTCCCGGCGTAGGTACTTTATCAAAAACTACGGCTTGGTTTACACAGCATTAACTGATGTATCCTGGGCTTCGGGTTTTGCAGCCTGGAGGGTGCGCCGCGTACTTCAAGGCAAACCAGATGGCGATCCACCACAATTACTGAGGGATTTTGTATTAAATAGTGTATTTTTTAAGGGGGGTAAGATTGAAAAATCCAAAAACTTTTAAAGGGAGTTGGTAAATCGGTCAAAGCCAACTCAACCAGGTTAACCTAGGCAAGCAAAATATTTTATGATGCAGCCGAAAAATTAGTATTCTAGAGCGATAAAACCGGATTGCTCCTTCTTCAAAAACCTGATAGACCAATTAATATCGCCGGCATCTAGCAATAGAGTAAACAAGAAAGAGTGTGAATTAGAGCTTATGGTAACTGAGCAAAACTTAATCACGAGTGAAAATCAAGTAGAAGATTCCAGGCTGGGACTGTGGCAGCAAATTAAAGAAGACTGGATTGCTCATGGTCGAGATTGGACAAAACCGGGATTTCGCGCCGTAGCAGTGCAGCGTTTTGGCGTCTGGAGAATGCAGGTAGAACCGAAATTACTGCGAGCTCCTTTGAGCATTATTTATCGATCGCTCTACCGAAAAGTCCGCAATACTTACGGGATAGACTTGCCTTACACCGTTAAACTCGGGCGGCGCGTGGTGATTGAACATCAAAACGCTATTATTATTCATGGATATTGTAAAATCGGCGACGACTGCATTATCCGCCAAGGTGTAACGTTGGGAAACCGCTATTTGGACAAACCGCTAGAATCCCCTCAATTGGGCGATCGGGTTAACGTCGGCGCTGGTGCAAAAATCCTCGGCAAGGTCTACCTGGGAGACGACGTAAATATCGGTGCAAATGCTGTCGTTTTATCAGACATTCCTGCTGGTCAAACTGCCGTTGGCATCCCTGCCAAAATTATCAACTCTCGCCCTGTGGAAAACAATCCTTAAATTAGTCCCAGAAAAAGTGACCTGTCTCTTCTCTTACTTAAATAAACTAGAGATATATCACCTTTATAGTGATAGATGCTTTAACGAAATTGTGTAGCTCTCTTGCAATTGTTATTGTTGCACAAAGGGTGCGATCGCTACTGCTTGTTGGTATACATCAACTCGCTTAACTAAATAATTATAAGTTGACCGTATAGCAATCCTGTATGAATTGTAAACAATTTGTAGGATTAGTCCCCCGCCGTGCCTACCCTAAAAACCTGGCAACCTACAAAAACATTACAACTCAAATAGGATTGCGAGAGAATTTCAAAAAATACTGTCAATCAGCAACCAGTTATCATATACTGATAATCAAGGGTCACAGGATTATGTATATTTTATCTATTTTGTTGCACAAAGAATGGTTGAATCAATAACTACATCAGTCGTTTCTGCTACAGAAGCAGACTGGAGCCGCGAAAAACTTAGCAGATGGTGGGAACCCAGTCGCCAACTGCTAAAATCTATCCGCAACTATCAAAAATGGCAGCAGCGAGGTGGAATTTTAGGATATTTTTTATCCCGGTTCAACATAATACCGCATCTATTCTGGACTATTGTAGCTGGAACTGACATCCCTTTGAACTGCCAGATAGGAGGGGGACTCGTTATGCTTCATCCTAATGGCATTGTCATTCATCCAGAGGCATCTATTGGCCCGAACTGTATGATTTTTCAACAGGTCACAATTGTTGCTCATGTTAAAATTGGCGGTCACGTCGATATCGGTGCCGGAGCAAAAATTATTCGCTCCGTAACGATCGGCGATCATGCTTTGATTGGTGCTAATGCTGTGGTGATTTGTGACGTGCCACCGGGTGCAACCGCAGTCGGAATTCCCGCAAAAATTATCGAAAAAAAGACCCCGAAAGTCTGAGAAAAATTATAGAAGTCGCAGAAAAATTATGAAATTAGCTGGACTTTTATTAAAAAATAAAACGAACTACTCAGTAGTCGAATTCAAGAGGTAAAACTTGACACAAATTGGATTAGTGGCGATCGGACGAAATGAAGGGGAGCGCCTCCGCCAATGCCTAGTCTCGGCCACCAATAAAGTTGCCCGCGTCGTCTATGTCGATTCCGGCTCAACAGACGGTAGCCTAGATTTAGCCCGATCGATCGGAGCCGATACAGTAGAACTAGACTTATCTATACCGTTTACCGCAGCACGCGCCAGAAACGAAGGCTTTGCCCGCTTGCTGGAACTAGCGCCAGACATCGAATTTGTCCAATTTGTGGACGGTGACTGCGAAGTAGTTGATGGATGGATCGATCGGGCTTACAGCGAACTCGCAGCCAAACCCGACGTAGCAGCAGTATGCGGGCGCAGGCGCGAACGATACCCCGAAGCAAGCATCTACAACCAATTGTGCGACATCGAGTGGGATACCCCCATCGGCGAAACCAAAGCCTGCGGTGGCGACTCCATGATACGCGCCACCGCATTTCAGCAAGTCGAAGGTTTCAATCCCGCACTAATAGCCGGCGAAGAACCCGAACTGTGCTTGCGGCTGCGCCAAAAAGGTTGGAAAATCCTTCGCTTAGACGCAGAAATGACCCTGCACGACGCGCAAATGACGAGTTTCGCTCAGTGGTGGAAGCGGGCTCAAAGAACGGGTCACGCCTATGCCGAAGGTTCCTGGATGCACGGCAGCGAACCAGAGCGCCATTGGGTCAAAGAAACCCGCAGCACTTGGTTTTGGGGCTTAGTCTTGCCAGCGCTAGCCTTGGCAATGACATGGCCGACAAAAAGCTGGAGCCTGTTACTATTGAGTGGCTACCCCTTAGCAACCTATCGCACCTATAACTATTATATAAAGCATCGGGATATCACAACTAAAGACGCAGCCATCTACGCTTTGTCATGTGTATTAGCCAAATTTCCACAGTTACAAGGTCAAATCCAGTTTCACCAGCGCCGATTGCTGGGGCAGCAGAGCAAGCTAATCGAATACAAAACAACCAACTCTATGAATTCAGCAAGCTAGAATTACAGCTAACGTCCCAGAAAGTTCACCCCTGAGTAGCCAATAAATGAGTAATAAAAAATTAAAAGTTTTACTAATTGTAGAGCAGTGCAATCCTGAGTGCAATGGCACTGAAAAAGGCTTAATCACACCCGCAGTTTAGCTTTCAAGACAGAACGAGGTTCCTGCATTCGAGGATA
>NZ_JAUBPS010000029.1:24216-78046 GCF_036700865.1 Microcoleus sp. S13C4 | reverse complement strand
GTTTTTAGCTGGCATTTTTGTAGAGATTGACTAAACTCATTTTTTATGATACCCTATTTAAAGGCACAACAGCTTAGCATCAATTCCATTAGCAATAATATTCATAAACACCTGATTCAGTTGGCTCGCATAGCACTCTACCAGCGGCAGTTTCCCAAACTCCTTAATTACTTCAATTTCCGGGCGGCTATCGTGACTCTTCAAGCGGTGCTGCAAAATTAACAACGTGCTTTCAATTCCCGCATGAATATCGACCGGCTTCATTGCCGATTCGTCCAGCCGCGAGAAATTTCTGAGGGACAACACAATTTGTCGGATGCGATCGGTTCCTACCTGCATCGAACCCACAACTTTTCTTAAATCCTCTGCCATGAAGTCCAAATCAATCTCTTGGATGCGATCGATAATTTTTGAATTAGGATTGGGATACTCCTGTTCATAAAGAGTCACCAGATCGAGCAACTGTTTTGTATACTGGTTGAGATAATCAATGTTAGCGTAAATGAAGTTAACGGGATTATTAATTTCGTGAGCGATGCCGGCCACTAATTGCCCCAAAGAAGACATTTTTTCAGTTTGAATAAGCTGAGTTTGAGTAGAGCGCAATTCCAGCAGCGCTGACTCTAAATCTCGAGCTTTTTCTCTTTCTCGCGCCTCGCTTTGTCGCAGTGCTTCCTCTGCTTGCTTGCTAGTCGTAATATCCTGGGAAACTCCAATTATTACCTTGGCCTGGCCATCCGAATTCCTACTAAAAATAGTATCCCGACTTTGCAGCCACAAAATTTGACCGTCTGCTGCTCGCACCCGGTACTCAATTTCCCTAGTTTCGCCATCTTCCATTCCTGCAAAGCTGGCCTGATGTTTCACGATTTTAGGCAAATCTTCCGGGTGTATTAACTGAGGCATCAGTGACGAATCCATCGCTGTAATTTCGTCGCTGGTATAGCCCAAAAGCGTGAACATAGAAGTATTAGTGTAGATATTTCGCTGTTCTTCCAAGTCGTAGAGATACAAAATACCGGGAGTAGCATCGGCTACTTTTTTAATGAACTGCTGGCTTTCTTGCAAAGCTAACTCAGCTTCTTTGCGATCGGTAACATCAACTGCGATTCCGTCCCAAATAATATCGCCGTTTTCTTTAGCTTCAGGACGCGAAATTATCTGAAACCATCGAATTTTGCCGGAAGGTAGCACGAACCGTCCTTCCCAGTGCCAAGGTTGCAAAGTTTTGGCTGAAATAACAACGGATTCGTCATGATTTTGGCGGTCATCGGAATGAATTAAATCAGTTATTAAAGCCGCATTTTGCAGAACATCTTCGGGTTCTCGTTCAAACATTTCTCGGCAAGCCGGACTAATGTAAGGGAAACTGAAAGAGCTATCTGTACGCAATACAAATTGATAAATTACTCCCGGCACATTACCCGACAGCTTTTGGAATTTTGCCTCGCTTTCCCGCAGTGCTTCCTCTGCTTGTTTGCGCTCCGTAATGTCAGTAATTGAACCAACCATGCGGACGGCTTTTCCAGATGCGTCCCACAAAGCTTGTCCCCGACTCAATATCCATTTGTAGGCGCTGTTGTAGCACCACAAGCGGTATTCGGTGATGTAATGCGGCGTTTTTCTCTCCAAGTGTTCTTGAAAGAGTTGCTGATTAATAGCCAAATCATCTGGATGTAAACTCGTATTCCATTTGTTATTGTAATCGCTAATGTCACTATCTTCGTAACCAGTGATTTCCTTAAAGCGCTCGGACACAAAAAGTTCCCCTGTTTGTAAGTCCCAATCCCAAATGCCATCGTTGTTGCCTTTGAGCGCTAACTGCCAGCGTTCTTCAGTTTGCATCAATTGAGAAGTTCTCTGTTTGACTCTGCTTTCTAGTTCGAGATTGAGCTGTTTGAGACTTTCTTCTGCCTGGTTGCGTTCGATCGCAATTCCTGCTAAGTTTATGATCGCCTCTATCAATTGCAGCTCAAAAAAATGGGGGTGGCGCGGTTGGGAATAATACATTCCAAAAGTTCCCAAAACTTGACCCTGAGATGAGAAAATAGGAGTAGACAAGCAAGCTCTCAGTCCAGAACTCAAGGCTAAATCTCGAAAATTTTTCCACAAAGGATCGCTGGCAATATCTGTAACGATCACCTGTTGGCGACTAAAGGCAGCAGTGCCGCAGGAACCGACATCCGGGCCGATGGCTATGCCATGAATAGCAGCATTGTAACTGTCGGGCAAACTGGGCGCGGCTCCCTGTAGTAAATGTTGGCCATCTGGAGCTAGAAGCAATATCGAACCGAGGACATCTCTAGATTGCTGCTCGATAATTTGAACTAAAGTATTTAAAGTATCGCCCAGAGGAGCGCCCTTAGCAATCATTTCTAAAATTTGTTTTTGACCGGTTAACCAACTTTCAGCTTGCTTGCGCTCCGTAATGTTGCGGGCTACCCACAGAACGGTGTTTTCTTTCAGTGGCGAAATGGTAGCGGCAAACCACGTTTGTACGCTGGCAATTTCCAGGTTATATTCACAAGTACAGGTTTGATTTGTAGCAAGGGCGGTGCGAATTTGCTCCTGACAACAATCTGCAATTTCTGGCTCGAATAATTCGCTGATTTTTTTGCCGACAAGTTCTGCCGGCGGTTTGTATAAAAGTCCGGGACTTGTCGGGGCAATTTTCAGGTAGCGTCCCTCAATATCAATCACCAAAATTACGTCGTTCATGGCAGCGAACAAAGCTCGAAGTTCCGATTCAGAAGCTTGGAGGGCGATTTCAGCTTGTTTGCGATCGCTAATGTCGCGCCCCACTCCTTGACACTCAATCAAGCTGCCCGTACTGTCAAAAATCGCCCGATTCGTCCACTGGTGCCAGCGAGTTTCCCCTGTTTCGAGAACGACGCGGTGTTCACAGGTAACGACGGGGTTTTCTAGGCTTAGAGAACTGAAACTGCGGCTGATAATTTCTCCGTCTTCGGCCGGCATCAAGGGCATAAAAGTATGGCCCTCCAAATCCGATCGCGATTTATTGAAATAGCGGCAGTAGGCATCGTTGACAAAAGTCAAAACTCCGCTCGGCAAGAAACGGCAAATCAGTTCGGTTTGGTCTTCAATAATTGCCCGATAGCGAGATTCGCTCTCAAGCAGCGCGGCTTCTGCTAATACGCGATCGCTAATATCCGTCCCGATACAAAGCACTCCTGCCAAATTTCCCTTCGCATCTAGTAAAGGTTTATTTGTCCACGCTATCCACACCCTTTCTCCATTGCTGCGGATGTTTTCATTTTCGTTTTGCAAGTATTTTTCCGGCTGTGCCAAACAGTCTCGAATTATTGCCGCCAGGTCACTTTCTGATAAATCTGTTTTCGGTATAATTGTGCCGATCGCACTTTTGCCAATGATTTCCGCTTCTGAATACCCGAAAAAAGTTTCAGCACACTCGTTAAAAAAAGTAATCTTGCCTTCACTGTCTAACTGCACAATCATGCTGTTAGCATTCTCAACTAATTGCCGATACTTAACTTCGCTGGAACGCAGTTTCGCACGCCCGTACACCCAGCTAAAAACCGCCACCCCGCTCAAAAGTGCCAGCAAGCCACCTCCAAAAAGCAGCCAGCCCCGAAACGGCGAATTCGCAGGCCATCCCCCCGCCGGAATTGCTGCCAACTGCCAGGAACCGTTAGGCAAAGTCACTTCCAGAACCACGGGATTGTTCTGAAAAATCGACTTGTCGCCGAAAAACACTGCGCCGGATGCTCCCTTCCCGTCTTTGCCCCGCAGAGAGTATTGCAACTTCGCTGAGGAGTCCTTGAGTCCTGCTTCCTCCATCAGGGAATTTTTGTCGATGATCAGACCTGTCAAGCCCCAGTAAACTCCTGTTTCGGGATCGGTGCCGGAGGGTGTGAGAAAAATCGGCGATCGACTGATGAACGTCTCGTCCCCCTCCAATAATTTCACGGGTCCAGCAACCAAAGTTTTTCTGGTGTGCATGACTTCTTTGACCATTTGCCGGTGTTCGGGTAGCGCCGTCAAGTCAACCCCGATCGCCGATTCATTTCCGTCCCGCGGATAAATGTAAGCGACCGTCGTGCCTTTAACTAAAGTTATGGCGCGAATGCCCGGTTGCTGTGCCACCAGAATTCTCGCCGTCGCTGCAAACTCGGCTTCGGTGATATTTGGGTTGTTGGAAAGGTAAGCCACCAAACCCCGCATCAGAAATAGCCGGGAATTTAAAGAGCCTTCTAGCTTAGAACGGACTGTGCTGAGCCGATCGAGGGTGCTAGCACGGTTGTATTGAAAAAACCGCCGCTGTTCCGATCGATCTAAAATGCCAACTCCGACCAAAATTGCTATTGATGCCGAAATAGCTGCTAAATACGGTGAAATTTGGAATTTTTTAACCTTAAAGTAATCCATCTGCCGGGGGTTAAGGTATTTTTTTTACATCTTTAGATAGATTTAGTTTAGTTTGATTTCTCTCGGCAAAGGCAAGCTTTCGGGGATACCGGGCTTTTGGCAAGCGGGCGCGAGTTTGTTGTGTTCTAGGAGGCCCGTCGAACGTCGGCGATCTGTAAGCCTCTAATCATCAATTCTCTGGAAAAAGTTTTAAATCTACAATCGACTGACCGAAAGTAAGGTGGTCATAAGCCCCCGGATTCATTCCTTCGCAGACTCAGGACAGAGACTTTAAAAAGCTTTGCATCCTTCCTAAAAAGCCCCCGGACTCATTCCTTCGCAGGCTCACGACGGGATCAATCTAAAATCTAAAATCTAAAATCTAAAATTGCTTGACTCGCTCTTGCTCGGGTAGGGCGCGCCACGCTCCCGCACCACAGCGGTGGGGAAACGCGCACCCGAAAGACGGGAGTTATTAGCTAAAATAGGTTTAGCAATAATTTTTTTCAGCGCTACGGCTAATCATTCATAGGGGCAATTTGATGCAAGAACAGTTGATGGAAGCGATCGCACCTTACCGCGATCGCGTAGATTATCTAGAAGTTCGCCTCGAACAAAGCGAGTCAACTGCGATTAGTTTTCGCGGCCCTCAGTTAGATGCTGTCAACCGCAGTTTTAGTCTCGCCGGCGGCATCCGCGCCTGTCACAAAGGCGGCTGGAGTTTTGTAACTTTTAACGGTTTAGATGAGTTAAAAGACCGCATTGAAGAAGCTGTAGTGCAGTCTCGTTTGGTTGGCAGCGAAAAAACTCTACTAGCAGATGTCACCCCCATTCAAGACTATGTAGCGGTGGAATTGGGCCGCGACCCGCGCTCTATTACTTTAGCCGAAAAGCGGAAATTGCTAGAATCTTACAATCAGTTGCTGTTAGATTATGACCCGCGAATTCAGACGACAATGGCCGGTTACAGCGACAGATTTGGGATTACTTATTTTGTGAATTCTCAAGGTACTTGCATCGCTCAAGAGCGCTTGGACGTGACCGGGCGTTTCGGGG
Organism: Microcoleus sp. S13C4; assembly: GCF_036700865.1. NCBI lineage: Bacteria > Bacillati > Cyanobacteriota > Cyanophyceae > Oscillatoriales > Microcoleaceae > Microcoleus > Microcoleus sp. S13C4. The sequence continues at coordinate 72,604 of NZ_JAUBPS010000029.1, read as the reverse complement.
CGATCGCCCGCGGCGAGGGTGGTGTCGTCCGCCAAGGGTTTGAGTCGATTCACTCGCGATCGGATTACGATGTCTTGACAAATATTGAAGATAGTGTTAAGAGTGCTGCCGTTCGAGCTGTAGGCCAACTAGAGGCAAAATCGGTGAAAGGCGGTCAGTATCCGGTGATTTTAGACCCTTATTTGTCGGGGGTTTTTATTCACGAAGCTTTCGGGCATTTGTCGGAAGCAGACGGCATTTACGAAAACCCAAAAATGCAGGAATTGTTGACTTTGGGCAAGCCTGTGGCAATCGAACAATTAAATGTAATTGACGACGCAACTGTGCCGGGATTGCCGGGAACTTTGAAATATGACGACGAAGGCGTGCCGGCTCAGTGCAAGCATTTAATTAAAAATGGAGTTTTAGCGGCTCGGATGCACAATCGCGAGACTGCGGGCAAAATGGGCGAAAGTCCGACGGGAAATGCCCGAGCTCTGAGCGCTACTTTTATGCCTTTGGTGCGGATGACTAATACTGCGATCGAGTCGGGCGAACATTCTTTTGACGAAATGGTTGCCGACATTGACGAAGGAGTGTATGCAGTGCGGATGTTGGGAGGACAAACCAACGGCGAAATGTTTACCTTTGCGGCGGCTCAAGGGTTCATGATTCGCGACGGCAAATTGGCTGAACCGGTGAGCGATGTCACTTTAAGCGGCAATGTATTTCAGACGTTAAAAGATATTGAGTCTATAGGAAACGACTCGGTTTATGCCTACGGCGGTTGCGGTAAAGGCGGGCAGAGCGGTTTACCAGTAAGCGTCGGCGGCCCCCATTTGCGGATTAAAAATGTTGTAGTCGGAGGAAGATAATCCTTAGTCATTAGTCATTAATTATTAGTTCAAAACTTACGCAACTGGCAGATGGTGAAGGCGTGCTGGCGCCCTCACGCCTCACCATCTGCCAGTCCCTCCCGGACACTGACAAGTTGACAAACCACTCAAAATCTACCATTGAGGGCTTCAGCGAGGTCGTTCGGTGTTTGGGAGACTTCAGAAATTACAGAGAAATTGGGGAAGTGCGATCGCGATTATAGACTTTAGCAGACTTTCCCCTGATTTTTTGTTTAATTCCCCTTAACTCGCCTTCATCTCTACCCGATTATTCTGCCTAACAGGAATCTCAATCACAAATTCTGCACCTTGATCGGGCTGCGACAAACACTTCAAATCTCCGCCGTGCTTCTCCACCACAATCTGATAGCTGATAGATAATCCCAAGCCCGTGCCATCACCCACAGGCTTAGTTGTGAAGAAAGGATTAAACAGCCGATTTATTACATCACTCGTCATCCCCGGCCCATTATCTTTAAAACTGATTCTTACCCAATCGCAATTCAGCATAGAAGTACGAATCGTAATCGTCCTAGGCTGGTTTTTCATTTGCTTCTGGCTGCGTTCTTTATCACAGTGATTCAACGCATAAATGGCATTGCTCAGGAAGTTCATAAATACCTGATTCAACTGACCAGCATAACATTCAATTTGTGGCAAATCTCCGTATTCTTGAATAACTTGAATAGACGGACAATTCGGCCTAGCCTTGAGTTGACTCTGCAAAATCACTAGAGTGCTATCGATTCCCTCGTGAATATTAACGGGTTTCATCTCCGCTTCCTCTAGGCGCGAGAAGTTCCGCAACGTCAGCACAATGTGACGGATACGTTCTGCCCCCAATTTCATCGAATCCAGCATTTTAGGCAGATCCTCTTTGATAAAATCCAGCTCTATTTTCTCACTTAAAAATTCGATTTCCGGGTGATTATGGGCATCGTGCTCCTCGTAAAGGTTGATTAAATCTAATAGCTTCTGACTATACTCATTGACATAAGTTAAATTGCCATAGATAAAATTAACCGGGTTATTAATTTCGTGGGCAACACCAGCAACTAACTCTCCTAAGCTCGACATTTTTTCAGTCTGAATAAGCTGAGATTGGGTGCGCTGTAAATTTTGCAGTGCCAGTTCTAGTTGGATGGCTTTTTCTCGCTCTCGCGCTTCCGATTGCCGCAATTTATCCTCTCTTTCTTGGCGGGAGCGCTCGTTTTCCTTGAGCTGTTGCACATGGCATAAAGTTTTGTTAATAGTAATTTCTAAATCCTGAAAATTTATAGGCTTAATCAAAAAGTCAAAGGCCCCGCCATTCATCGCCTTTCTGATATTTCCCAAGTCGCCATAAGCAGATATAACTACTGTTTTGACCATAGTAACTAGCTCGTTAAGTTTCGCTAGCAAAGCCATGCCATCCATGACAGGCATATTAATATCTGTCAGGATAATATCTATATCCGGCTGCTCTCGCAACGTTGACAGCGCTTCTACGCCATTGTGTGCAAAAAAAACTTGATATTCTCCTGTTCGGATCTTTTGTCTAAATTTCTGGCAAATTAAAAATTCTAAATCAGGCTCGTCATCCACAAATAATATTTTTGCGGACATATTGGGATCTATTTCGATCGTAGGCAACATTTTGTTGACCTCCTTGATTGATATTCACTTATTCTGAGTAACATTTAATACTTTTACATTCAATTATACATTATTTCAGGAGGAATGAAAAGGCTGATTTCTGCAAGGGCAAACCGGATGGCTGGAATAGGCTTTGAGTTTGGTAAAAGTCGATTGATTAGCTAAGGTGGGGTGTCGCCCTCGTTTGTCTGATTGGAATTTCAATCCAGAACTCTGCTCCCTGCCCCACCTCTGAAAAACAGTTCAATGCGCCCCCATGCTTGTCCTGTATAATTTGGTAGCTGATATAGAGGCCCAAACCAGTACCCTCACCTACAGGCTTAGTCGTAAAAAATGGCTCAAAAATACGGTCTTTCACCTCTGCCGTTATTCCCACCCCATTGTCCCGAATTTGAATGACGACACGGGATTTTTCCTCTAGCAGAAAAGTGCGAATAGTAATTGCGAGCGGGCAAGCGAGGATGTCATCTAGCGATCGTTGTTTGTGGTACTCATTTAAAGCATCAATCGAATTAGAAATAATGTTGATAAACACCTGGTTGAGTTCTCCAGCATAGCATTCCACTAAAGGCAGATTGCTGTACTCCTCAATCACTTGAATCTCTGGACGCGCTGCCCTTGCTTGAAATCGATTATGCAAAATCAGCAGGCTGCTTTTTATTCCCTCGTGAATGTCAACAGACTTTATATTAGCTTCATCCAGCCTTGAGAAGTTACGCAAAGACAAAACAATCTTCTGAATGCGGTCAACACCCCCTTTCATCGAAACCAAAATTTTGGGTAAATCTGCTATCAGAAATTCCAAATCTATGGCTTCCATTTCAGTTTGAATCTCAGAAGTGGGAGGAGTATACTGCTGCTGATAGAGATGCAGCAGGTTCAGTAGGTCTTGGATATAATCACTGACGTGGCTAATATTGCCGTAGATAAAGTTGACGGGGTTGTTGATTTCATGGGCAATCCCCGCAACCACTTGACCCAAAGAAGACATTTTTGCGGTCTGAATCAGTTTAGCTTGGGTCTTTTTTAGGTCTTGCAGACAGTGCTGTAAATGCTGAGCTTGTTCTTTAGCCCAAGCTTCAGATTGCCGCAAGCGCTGGTTTTCTTTTAACTGTTGCACCTCGCGCAGCGTTTTGTTGATGGTAATTTCTAGATCCTGAAAATCTATCGGCTTGGTTAGAAAGTCAAAGGCACCGAAGTTCATCGCCTTTCTTATATTTGTCATGTCGCCATAGGCTGATACAACTACTGTTTTGAGTGGGAGGTCTATCTGATTAAGTTTAGAGAGTAAAGTCAGGCCATCCATTTCAGGCATATTAATGTCGGTCACTATCATATCTAGATCCGGGTGCTCTTCCAATTTTTCCAGCGCTTGTACGCCATTATGGGCGAAAAAAAGCTGCCATTCTTCCGCGCGTATTTTTTTTCTAAATCTCTGAGAAACTAGAGATTCTAAATCTCGTTCATCATCCACGAACAGTATTTTTGCTGACATATTAATTGTTCAGTGACTATTAAAATTCATAAAAATTTAGCGCTCCAGAAGGACAGAATGAAAATGCAATCGAGAAACTTTAACTCGACTGACGTACTGCTTTCACTTAGCAATTACCCCTTACAAATTACTAAATATGTTTACTTGGGAATTTACTCCAAGTTAAGTATTTTATTTTTGAGTGTATCAAAATTAACAGGCTTAGTAATATAGTCATCAGCTCCATAAGCTATTGCGGTTTTGTAATTTTTCTCATCTCCATAAGCCGTAATCATAAAAACTTTTAAATCGGGAAACTTTTCTTTGAGAATCCTGAGCAGTTCGAGTCCATTCATTCCTGGCATATTAATATCCGATAAAATTAAGACAATAGACGCTTCATCCTGGTTTTCTAAGTAGTTCAAAGCTGCCTCTGCGGACAGACAAAAATGAAATTGAATTTGCCCTGCTTTGATTTCTTTCCTAAATTTCTGCTTGAACAGTGACTGGATATCTTCCTCGTCGTCTACCACCATTACTTTCATTTTTTTTACTCCTTAACTTAGACTATTTTTTTTCGGCAATATGATTATAAACTCTGTGTATTTTCCTACTTCGGTTTCGACTTTTAGTTCTCCTCGATGTTGCTGGACAATCACATCCTGACTGATAGACAGACCTAGACCAGTACCTTCGGCTGGTGGCTTTGTAGTAAAAAACGGATTGAAAATTTTATCTAGGACCTCGGGTTTTATACCTGAGCCATTATCGCGAATGCGGATTTCAATCGCGACCCCAAGATTTCGAGTTTTCACGTCAAGCACCGGTGAAAATTCCGATCCCATTTGTTGTTTCTTTTTATAGGCTGCATAACAAGCATTGCTAATAATGTTAAGAAACACCCTGCCGATGTCTTGTGGCACGACGTTTACTTCGCCAATATCATTGTCGTAATCGGTTTCTATGGTAATGTTAAAAGCCGATTCCTTGGCTCGCATCCCGTGATAGGCTAGATTGATATATTCAGCCAATAAACTATTTATATCTGTAGCTTCCCACTGGCCGCTTTGTCCTCTCGAATGCAAAAGCATATTGCCAACGATTTTATCGGCTCTTTGACCGTGTTGATTGATCTTTTTAAGGTTGGCTTTAAGATCGGTTAACAACTCGGCAATATCCTCACTGGTTTCAGGATCTAAACGTTCTGCTTGATTTTTAATTTTTTCAAACAGTTCTTGGGTTAATTCAGCAGAAAGTTCAGAGAAATTGTTGACAAAGTTTAAGGGGTTTCTGATTTCGTGAGCAATCCCTGCTGTTAAACTTCCTAGAGAAGCTAGTTTTTCTTGGACAACAATCTGATTTTGCATAGCTCTGAGATTTTCTTCTATCTCTTGGCGCTCTTCAATCTCATGCTGCAATTGCTGCACAGTATGGGTGAGTTCAGATGTACGATTCTCAACTTTGATTTCTAGTTCCTCATTAGCTTTTTCTAGAGATTCTTGAGCTTGCTTGCGATCGCTGATATCGCGCAGAATCACCACATATTCTTGCATACCTTGATTTGAAAGCGAAGCATTTTGAGAAAATCGGTCAGAGATGGCAACTTCCAGGATACGCGAGTCGCGATTCGGTAGGTTAAGAGCTTGTTCGCTGCGACTGGGCCACTGATCGGGTTCAAAAGCTAATCCGGGCAGTAGTTTGTTCAGGTGATGCCCTAAGATCCCAGTGGTGTCGATTCCGAAAACGCTTTCAGCAGCGGGATTAGTCTGACGAATCACTCCGGTTTCATCGAGCACCACGATCGCATCTAGGGCAATGGTAAAGAGTTGTTCTGCTCCCTCTCGTGCTTCGTTCATGGAGACGACTTGGGGTAAGCTCGTCCAGCAGGCAACTGCCACTCCGACAAAGCCTACGGTTATTACCAGAACAATCAAAAGATTATCGGCAGCATCACCTGGAAGTCCATCTAACGTGGCTCTAATCACCCAGGCGATCGCGGCAGTGCTACAGATTAGAAAGATCAGGATGCCTACCTGAAGCGCCACAAAATCTTTAGTTATCCTGTAGGACTGACCTCGATAAAGCTTAATCCACCACCCAGGATGGAAGGGGGGAAATGCAATGCGACGTATCGCAGCATCCCCTACCAAAATAGCGATCGGCAAAAGCAGTCCGATCAGCAGGTCTTGCCAGTTCCAAGCCAAGCCCCCAACAATCAGGATAACTGATTCTACCAGGAAAAAGACTCCCGACCACCAAGGCCATAGCACTTCTGGCCTATCCCGACGCAGCCATAGCCCTAAATGGACTGTGATATAGGCGGTCAGGAAGGCAGTAGCGGACACCATTACTAAACGCGCTATATCTCCCCACGCTAGACAGATCAGACTGAGCAAGAAAGTCAGCAACAGGGCTGGGCCGAGTACACCGCGTGGGGAGACAACACCGAATACTGGCGATAGGTGTCCGTCTAAGGCAAGTTGGTACAAAACACGGGGAGAGTTGGAAACCGCAGTGGCGGAACTTAGGAGGCAGCCCGCGACGATCAAAAGCGTCACCATAAATGAGGCCCCCGGCCCCCAAAAGAGTTTAGCTGCGGCTAATAGGTTTAAGAAGGTGTCGTCTTGTAATCCAGATTCTGTTGCCAAGCGCATCAGTACCCAGGAACCAGCCAGATAGGGAATAGGAATCAGCCAAGCCACAAAGCTCAGAAACCGCAACGTCTCCCTAGGTCGTTGGCTATCAGCTACAAATGAGGCAGCACTTTCACAGGCATAAGCAGCGTAGACGGCGAAAAAGTACCATTTTGCCCATTCAACAAAGGAAAAGCTAGGCCAACTGTCGGGAAAAAAGCCGGGACTAGCCGGGGATAGTAATAACCAGCCGATGCCTTGAGTGCAAAAAACAAACAGGAATCCCGCAGCGGGTAGAACGAAACATAAATGCAGGATACTTAAGGCGCGGGTGCCACTAAACGCCACAATAAAGGCGATCGCAGTAAAGCCAATTTTCAGGACTAACTCAGGACATGAAATCCCTAGTGGTTTCAGGTTTGCTTCAATCAGGGCTGTGACGATTAGGGCGTTGATCGTTGTCACCGCTAACCAACTAAAAAAGTATCCAATCGCCCCATACCTAGCTAACCAGGGATAATTGTTCAGCAGCCGCGCTGTGTAGTTGGGCGTTCCTCCTGCCATCTCTGGCCACTTCCTGCCCAAGCTTTGCATCTGAAAGTTCAGCAGCATCGCCACGATTGTTGCTGGCAACCAGACGAATATAGCTTGAGGCCCAAGAGCGGCGTGTATGGCCGGTGCAGCGCTAATCCATAGCAGATGACCCGTAAGGCCAAACCCCCAAGTTTCCAGTGTCGTTAGGGTTGGCTGAAGGCGCATGAGCGATCGCCTCTTAAGATTTTCTGTTGGGGAAGGCTGAGTTGGTTCTGAATGGTAGCCATTTGCTGGCTGGTGTCGGATGTCTGTCGCCATTAATTTTACCTAATTACATTTTATTTTTGACTTCTGACTTAAGCTAATTTCGCCTTCTTTTAGCCATATTGAATTTGCCCTGCTTTGATTTCTTTCCTAAATTTCTGCTTGAACAGTGACTGAATATCTTCCTCGTCGTCTACAGCTATTACTTTCATTTTTTTAACTCCTTAATTTCGGCTACTTTTTTGGGCAAAGTGATGATAAACTCTGTGTAATCTCCTACTTCGGTTTCGACTTTTAGTTCTCCTCGATGTTGCTGGACGATAACATCCTGACTGATAGAAAGACCTAGACCAGTACCTTCCGCTGGTGGCTTTGTAGTAAAAAACGGATTGAATATTTTATCTAGTACCTCGGGTTTTATACCTGAGCCATTATCGCGAATGCGGATTTCAATCGCGCCAACCAGATTTCGAGTTCTCACGTCCAGCACCGGTGAAAATTCTGCTCCCATTTCTTGTTTCTTTTTATAGGCTGCATAACAAGCATTGCTAATAATATTAAGAAAAACCCTGCCGATGTCTTGTGGCACCACGTTGACTTTGCCAATATCATTGTCGTAGTCAGTTTCTATGGTAATGTTAAAAGCAGATTCCTTGGCTCGCATCCCGTGATAGGCTAGATTGATATATTCAGCCAATAAACTATTTATATCTGTGGCTTCCCACTGGCCACTTTGTCCCCGGGAATGCAACAGCATATTACCAACAATTTTATCGGCTCTTTGACCGTGTTGATTGATTTTTTTAAGGTTTTCTTTGAGATCGGTTAACAGCTCGGCAATATATTCATTTGTTTCAGCAGTTAACCGTTCTCCTTGATTTCCCAATTCTTCAAACAATTCTTCGGTTAATTCCGCAGAAAGTTCTGAGAAATTGTTGACAAAGTTTAATGGGTTTCTGATTTCGTGAGCAATGCCTGCGGTTAAACTTCCCAGAGAAGCTAGTTTTTCTTGGACAACAATCTGATTTTGCATAGCCTTGAGATTTTCTTCTATCCGCTGGCGCTCTTCAACTTCATTCTGCAATTGCTCTACAGTATGGCTGAGTTCAGATGTACGCTCCTTGACTTTAATTTCTAGTTCCTCATTAGCTTTTTGTAGGGATTCTTGGGCTTGTTTGCGATCGCTAATGTCGCGCAGAATCACCACATATTCTTGTAGCTCTTGATTGGAAAGCGAAGCCTCTTGGGAGAATCGGTTTGAGATGGCAACTTCCAGGATGCGCGAGTCTTCAGTGGGCAGGTTCAGGGTTTGTTCGCTGCGGCTAGGCCACCGTTCTGGCCCAAAAGCCAATCCGGGGAGTAATTTGTTCAAGTGACTCCCGATTAATTGACCGCTGCTTAACTCAAATAGATGCTCAGATGCTGGGTTAGCCTGACGAATCATCCCATTTTCATCCAGCACTACAATCGCATCTATGGCAATTACAAACAGTTGTTCCGCCGCCTCTCGTGCCTCGTCCATTGAGACAACTTGGGGTAAACTCGTCCAGCAGGCAACAGCCACCCCGACAAAAGTGACTGTCAAGATCAGCACTGCCAAAAGATTAGAACCAACGCTAGAGTTGGCATCTAATTGGGATCTAAAAACCCAGCCAATACTGACGGCGCTACAGACTAGCAAAATCAGGACTACAACCTGAAACGCCACAAAATCTACGATCTGGCTCTTGCGTCGGGCCCTGTAATGCCGCATCCACCAGGCCCGATGGAAGGGCGCAAAGGAAATGCGACGAATAGCCGCATCCACTGCCAAAATAGCCACAGGCAACAGTAAGCCGATCGTTACGTCTTGCCAACTCCAGTTCAAGCCTCCGACCATCACAACAACTGCAAGTAAAAAGAAGAAGCCTGCCGCCCACCAAGGCCATCGCACTTGTGGCGAGCCTCGCCGCAGCCACAGTCCTAGATAAAATGCCATCAGCATTATCAAGTAACTAGCACCACCGACCACCACGATATCGGTTACATCTCCCCAAAGCAGACCGATCAAACTGAGTAAAAGGGAAAATACCAGGGCCGGTTCGAGAACGCCCCGTCGGGAGATGAAAGCGAAGACGGGTGAAACGTACCCGTCTAGAGCGAGTTGGTACAAGATGCGGGGGGAGTTGGAAACCGCAGTGGCGGAACAAAGAAGGCAGCTTGAGGCCAGCAGGAGTGTGACGATCAATGAAGCTGACTGACCCCAGAATGGTGAGGCGGCAGCTAATAGGTTATTAAACGAGTCATCGCCCAGTCCTGGGGAGGTTGCTAAGCGCATCAGTACCCAGGAACTCCCCAGATACACCGGTGGAATCAGCCAAGCGGCTAAGTTCATAACCCGCAAAGTTTCAGTTGGACGGCGGCTGTCGGCGACAAACGAGGAAGCCGTTTCACAGGCGCAGGCACCGTAGACCGCAAAGAATGACCACTTGGCCCAGTCAACAAAGGTTAAAGTTGGCCAACTGGTGGGGAAAAATCCGGGGCTATCTGGGGAGAGAGCTAACCATCCTATGCCTTGAATGCTAAACACCAGTAGGAATCCCACTGCCGGGATAATGAAAAATGAGTGCAGGATCGCTAAGGCGCGGCTGCCGCTAAATGCCAAAATGTAAGCGATTAGTGTGAATCCAATTCTTAGCAACGTTTCCGGACAGGGGATGCCCAAGGGTTCTAGGTTAGCTTTGATTAGCGCCGTAATTACGATCGCGTTTATTGACGGATATAGTGCCCAGCCAGCGAAGTAGCCGATCGCTACATAGCTGCCCAGAAGCGGATAGTTGCTCAGTAGCCCGGTGATATAGTTAGGCGTTCCGCCGGACATTTCTGGCCAGTGTTCCCCTAAGCGTTTCACTTGCAGGTTCAGCATTACCCCCACCAGTACGGCGGGCAGCCATACCAAAATGGCATTGGGCCCAAGAGCCGCGTGCATTGCAGGTGCAATGGTAACCCACAAGATATGACCAGTCATCCCAAAGCCCCACGTTTCAAGGGGACTCAGGGTTCTCGGCAGGCGCATGAGCGATCGCTCATTGAGATTTTCTCGTAGGAAAGGCTGAGTTGGTTCTGAATGGTAGCCGTTTTCCGGCTGGTGTTGGATGTCTGTCGCCATCAATTTTACCTATTATATTTTTTGGATTTTGCTCTAACTTGCGTACCGATGAGCCTTTTTTTTAACTCCTTAACTTCGGCTATTTTTTTTGCGGCAATATGATGATAAACTCTGTGTAATCTCCTACTTCTGTTTCGACTTTTAGTTCTCCTCGATGTTGCTGGACAATCACATCCTGACTGATAGAAAGACCTAAACCAGTACCTTCGGCTGGTGGCTTTGTAGTAAAAAACGGATTGAATATTTTATCGAGTACCTCGGGTTTTATACCTGGGCCATTATCGCGAATGCGGATTTCAATCGTGGCACCAAGATTTCTAGTTCTCACGTCAAGCAGCGGTGAAAATTCGGCTCCCATTTCTTGTTTCTTTTTATAGGCTGCATAACAAGCATTGCTAATAATGTTAAGAAATACCCTGCCGATGTCTTGTGGCACGACATCTATTTCGCCAATATCATTGTCGTAGTCGGTTTCTATGGTAATGTTAAAAGCAGGTTCCTTGGCTCGCATCCCGTGATAGGCTAGATTAATATATTCAGTCAATAAACTATTTATATCTGTAGCTTCCCACTGACCGCTTTGTCCGCGAGAATGCAAAAGCATATTGCCAACGATTTTATCGGCTCTTTGACCGTGTTGATTGATCTTTTTAAGGTTGGCTTTAAGATCGGTTAACAACTCGGCAATATCCTCACTGGTTTCGGGATCTAAACGGTCTGCTTGATTTTCAATTTTTTCAAACAGTTCTTCGGTTAATTCAGCAGAAAGTTCTGAGAAATTGTTAACAAAGTTTAAGGGGTTTCTGATTTCGTGAGCAATCCCTGCTGTTAAACTTCCCAGAGAAGCTAGTTTTTCTTGGACAACAATCTGATTTTGCATAGCCTTGAGATTTTCTTCTATCCGCTGGCGCTCTTCAACTTCATTCTGCAATTGCTCTACAGTATGGCTGAGTTCAGATGTACGCTCCTTGACTTTAATTTCTAGTTCCTCATTAGCTTTTTGTAGGGCTTCTTGGGCTTGTTTGCGATCGCTGATGTCGCGCAGAATCACCACATATTCTTGTAGCTCTTGATTGGAAAGCGAAGCCTCTTGAGAGAATCGGTTTGAGATGGCAACTTCCAGGATGCGCGAGTCTTCAGTGGGCAGGTTCAGGGTTTGTTCGCTGCGGCTAGGCCACCGTTCTGGCCCAAAAGCCAATCCGGGGAGTAATTTGTTCAAGTGACTCCCGATTAATTGACCGCTGCTTAACTCAAATAGATGCTCAGATGCTGGGTTAGCCTGACGAATCATCCCATTTTCATCGAGCACTACAATCGCATCTATGGCAATTACAAACAGTTGTTCCGCCGCCTCTCGTGCCTCGTCCATTGAGACAACTTGGGGTAAACTCGTCCAGCAGGCAACAGCCACCCCGACAAAAGTGACTGTCAAGATCAGCACTGCCAAAAGATTAGAACCAACGCTAGAGTTGGCATCTAATTGGGATCTAAAAACCCAGCCAATACTGACGGCGCTACAGACTAGCAAAATCAGGACTACAACCTGAAACGCCACAAAATCTACGATCTGGCTCTGGCGCCGGGCCCTGTAATGCCGCATCCACCAGGCCCGATGGAACGGTGCAAAGGAAATGCGACGGATAGCCGCATCCACTGCCAAAATAGCCACAGGAAGCAGAAAGCCAAGCGTCACGTCTTGCCAACTCCAATTTAAGCCTCCGACCATCAGAACAACTGCATCTAAGAAGAAGAAGCCTGCCGCCCACCAAGGCCATCGCACTTCTGGCGATCCTCGCCGCAGCCACAGTCCTAGATACAGTGCCATCATGGTAATCAGGTAACTAGCACTACCGACCACCGAGATCCTGGTGACATCTCCCCAAAGCAGACCGATTAAACTGATTAAAAGGGAAAATACCAGGGCCGGTTCCAGGACGCCTCGTCGGGAGATGAAAGCGAAGACGGGTGAAACGTGTCCGTCTAGAGCGAGTTGGTACAAAATGCGGGGGGAGTTGGAAACGCCAGTGGCGGAAGCGAGAAGAGCGCTTGAGGCCAGCAGCAGTGTGACAATCAATGAAGCTGACGGGCCCCAGAATGGTGATGCGGCAGCTAATAGGTTATTAAACGAGTCATCGCCCAATCCAGGAGAGGTTGCTAAGCGCATCAGTACCCAGGAACTCCCCAGATACACGGGTGGAATCAGCCAAGCGGCTAAGTTCAGAACCCGCAAAGTTTCCCCTGGACGGCGGCTGTCGGCGACAAACGAGGAAGCCGTTTCACAGCCACAAGTAATGTAGATTCCTAAGAATGACCATTTGGCCCAGTCAACAAAGGTTAAAGTTGGCCAACTGCTGGGGAAAAATCCGGGGCTATCTGGGGAGAAGGCTAACCATCCTATGCCTTGAATGCTAAACACCAGTAAGAATCCCACTGCCGGGAAAATGAAAAATGAGTGCAGTATTCCCAAGGCGCGGGTGCCGCTAAACGCCACTATATAAGCGATTATTGTGAATCCAATTCTTAGCACCGTTTCTGGACAGGCAATGCCCAAGGGTTCAAGGTTAGCTTCGATTAGCGCCGTAATTACGATCGCGTTTACTGATGGATATACTGCCCAGCCAAAGAAGTAGGCGATCGCTGTATAGCGAGCCAGAAGCGGATAGTTGCTCAGTAGCCTGGTGATATAGTTGGGCGTTCCCCCTGACATTTCGGGCCACTGTTCCCCTAAGCGTTTCACTTGAAGGTTCAGCATCACCCCCACCAGTACGGCGGGCAGCCAGACGAAAATGGCATTTGGCCCGAGGGCCACGTGCATTGCAGGTGCAACGGTAACGCCTGCGATAAGACCGGTCATCCCAAAGCCCCAAGTTTCAAGGGGACTCAGGGTTCTCGGCAGGCGCATCGGCGATCGCTCATTGAGATTTTCTCGTAGAAAAGGCTGAGTTGGTTCTGAGTGGTAGCCGTTTTCCTGCTGGTGTTGGATGTCTGTCGCCATCAATTTTACCTATATATTTTTGGGATATTGCAGTCGCTACCCGATGTTCGGCTTTATAGAGATCAACTTTTTTATGTTAATTATTTTTACTATTCTTAAATTTTGGCAAAGCTGCCTTGAACAGTCAACCATAAAAATCTCTCTCAATGCGTCTTCAATATTACCAGGACTTACGCAACTGTCACAGCTCGGTGTACCAGCACCAAAAAATTAGACAATAAACATCGAACAAGAAGTTTTAGTTGCTCAATTAAATAACTTAATAGCAGCCCGTGTTTAATTTGATCTATTGTTTTACCATTTTTATTACCTAAAATTTTGAGCGCCTACGCCACACAAGTTCATGACAAGCAATATGATTTGTTTGAATTCTAGCTTGACGGGAGTGGCAAGAGTCTCTCCCGGTTAATTGCTTGATTTCCCTAGCAAATTGCTCAATTTTCCAACCAATAGCACACACATTAGTGTACGTTATTCGTGCGCTTATTATTGAGTTTGGTCGTTAGTCGCGACTGTCAACTTGTCAGTGATTCGGACTGGTTAAGGTGATAGGTGATACCAATTTACTATGAAGTTGCACTTAATATAGCTTCAAGGATATAGTCCCAACCACAGAGAGATAAAACTTCTTCATTCGTGAGAGATTTGATAATTGTATTTACCTGTTCTTTGAGTTTATCTAAACTCGAATAATTTTCCCACTTGAGGTCTTTTTTTGTATGTTCCCACAATCTTTCAATCGGATTCAATTCAGGACTATAGGCAGGTAAATATATTGGCATTACATGGTCATGCCAGTCTAATAATAGAGCTTTATGGAAGCTACCATTATCCATGATAATTAGATTGAAACTTTCTGAGTAGTTTTGAGCAAATCCATTTAAAAACTCCTGAAAACAGTTGTAATTGAGCTGAGCAAATTCTTGATAATATTGTTCACCTGTTGCTGGCTCTACGACTCCATAAATATAAAAATTTCCTCGTTTCCATTGCTTTTTTCCAATGGGTTTTACCCCCTTTAATGTAATCATTCTGCCCTGCATAGTAATCAATCCAAATCTACTCTCGTCTTGACACCATATCCTTACAGGCTTGGACTTTCCGAAATATTTAATCATTACTTTTATGAGTTCACATAGTTTTTTTTTGAAGCTTGCCTGCACCTCTTCGTTCGCCTTGTTACTTTGGGGTCTTGGGACTTTCAGGTCAGCTTTCAATTTATAATGAACTAGGTCATGTACCACTTTATAGCTCACTTTTATCCCGCATTCTTTTTCTAGCCAGAGCTGTAATTTGCCATAACTTGTTTCTCCCTCTGGTTCTTGCAGTTTTTTGATTAATTTTTCTCTAACTTCGGGTGGTATATGTGGAGTCTTCCCAGGAGCTTTTTTTATGCTAAGTAATTGAGTAATTCCACCTTGTTTGTAAGCTCTTAACCAACGATATATTGTTGATTCGTCTCGTTTCAACATCGTGGCTAATTCTGCTCTTTTTTGAATTTTTTTGGTAGCCAGCCAGTATAATACCAGTAATTTTTCTTTATTTACGGCGGTCGCACTCCGTTCGAGTCGATGCTCTAGTTCCTCAACCGTTTCCTGGATTTCTACCTGAAGTTTGTTCGCCATATTGGATTTCCTCTACTTTTACCCTATATTTTAGTGTACCTTCATAGTGAATTGGTATGAGGGCGTGAACACGCCTTCACCATGTGTCAGGGGCTTTTAGTCCTGTAGTTATTAGTAGGGTGCGCCGAGGCGCAACTTACTACTACAGATAGTGTAAAAACAGAAGGAATGCAGCGTAAGTCTTGTTCTTTCCTCTTCCTTCTTCGTTCTGACTTCCGAACTTACGCAAAAAATGGTTCAATCGGCTATTGGTAGAGGCTCTGTGCGCCGAGGCGCACCATACAAATAGAGTTTGTGCGTTTAGGAGTGTTCTTTCTTGCTTCTTTCTTCTTCCTTCTCAATAAAAAACCCCGGTTTCTTCAAGAAACCGGGGTTTTTCCTACCAACTAAGAGAGAAGTCAAAACTTAACAGGTAGCGGTTGCCGGAATTCTGCATTTCTCGCACAACCCTCTAAACCAAACTACAGGCAAATTCTAGTTGCAGCTTGTTTAAAGCTGTCTCATTTCCTCTTCAAGCACCCGAACCAAATCTTGGTTCCCACTGGATCTCGCTACTTCTATGCGGTGCATCAGTTGCTTGTGAATGTTAGCGCGGTGGGTTTCTGCTACTTTTTTTACGTTTTGACGATTTGTGTTCATGGTGGACGTTCCTTATATTAAATTTGGTGTACCTGCTACTTCTCTAATATAGCGCTAAATTCCAAAAAGTATCTAAATTTACAAAAAATTTACAGTTATTGACCGATCGACCAAACTCCTGTATAAGATTGGTCATAAGTCAATAGCGATATCTTGACAATCAAAAAAAAAGGCCTAACGCTAGAGCTGCTTAGGGACGAAAGCTAGAGCTGCAAAAGGCAAAAGGCAGAAGTAGAAATTCTGCCCATCTTCCAACATTTACCAAAAGGCTAAGGTACTTATGGCGGACTCAACATTTAGTCAAAACTCAAAACTTCCTCCAGCGCCTCTACCAACTGCTGAAGGTGTGCGAGCTCATGAGTTGCCATCAGCGAAATCCGAATTCGACTCACGCTTACAGTCGGAGGTCGAATCGCCGGAGCAAAAATACCCATGTCCTTGAGTTTACCGCCTACTGTTAAAGCTGTTGCTGCATTTTTTAACGGAAGACTGAAAATTGGGGAAAGGGAATTGCTAATTGGTAATTGGTGATTGGTAATCGCGCAATATTTGAAAGTTTCGATATTTTGTCGCAACCGAACTCGGCGTTCTGGTTCTTGCTGTACAATCCTCACAGCTTCCAAAGCAGCCGCCGCATCAGCAGGCGTCAATGCTGTAGTATAAATCCAAGTCGCCGCTCGATTACGCAGAAAATCAATTAAAGCAGCAGAGCCCGCAACATAACCACCTAAACTTCCCAAAGCTTTGCTGAGTGTCCCCACTTGAATCAGCGGTGTTTCTGTACAACCGAAATGTTCTGCACAACCGGCACCGCTAGCACCGAAAACTCCTGTAGCGTGAGCTTCATCTACTAATACCATGCAGTTAAAGGTTTCGGCCACAGCCAACAACTGCGGTAGCGGACACAAGTCCCCATCCATGCTAAAGACGCTATCGGTAATAATTAAACACTTGCGGTATCTTGCGCGATTTTGCTCTAGCTTGGCCTTTAAATCCTCAAGATTGCAGTGATTGTACTCTAGGGCTGTTGCACCACTGAGTGTGGCTCCGTTTTTCAGGCTTGAATGGTTGTACTTGTCAGATAATATCAAATCGCGCTTGCCGACAACGGATGCGATCGCCCCTAGATTCGCCAAATATCCCGAACTGAATACTAAAGCATCTTCAGTTTGTTTTAAATTAGCAATAGCTTGTTCTAGCTGTCGGTGCAAATCGCGGTGTCCGCTGACCAACCTCGAACCCGTCGCACCCGTACCAAATTCGTTAGTTGCAGCCATAGCAGCTTGAATTAACCTGGCATCGCCGGCAAGTCCGAGATAATCGTTGCTGGCAAAGTTAATCAGCCTGTGGCCTGCTAACTTTACCACAGGCCCGGGGCAACTATCGATCGATAGTGGCGATCGATACCAATCGGCACGGCGAACTGTGTCCAGGGCCTTCTCTATCCAAGCGTAAGGGTCTGCGTTCATATTGGAAAGCGATCGGGTAATACGTTATATTAGCTGGTGATCAGTTCCTCCCTATCACAGAAGCATATGCCACTCACTAAAAAATACAGATTAGTCACCCGCAGCGATTTTGACGGTCTTGTCTGTGCCGTTTTGCTCAAAGAACTCGATATGATCGACGAGATTAAATTCGTGCATCCTAAAGATATGCAGGATGGGAAAATCGAAATAACAAATAACGATATTAGCACCAATTTACCCTATGTTGAGGGAGTTCATCTAGCTTTCGATCACCATTTCAGCGAAACTCTTAGACACGAGAAAATCAAAATTAACCACATCATCGATCCCTATGCAGCTTCTGCAGCTAGGGTACTGTACAAATATTATGGAGGCCAAGCAAAGTTTCCTGATATTTCTGAGGCCATGATGGCGGCCGTTGACAAATCAGATTCCGCTCAATTTGCCCAAGAAGAGGTGCTGCATCCGCAAGAATGGGTGCTGTTAAACTTCATAATGGACGCCAGAACCGGGTTGGGAAGGTTTAAAGAATTTACAGTTTCCAATTATCAGTTAATGATGCAGTTAATCGATTACTGCAAAAATCATACCATTGAGGAAATTTTGCAGCTTCCTGATGTGAAAGAAAGAGTAGACCTCTACTTCGAGCAAGAAGAAAAATTTAAAGAGCAAATACAGCGATGCGCCCAAGTTTATAATAATTTAGTTGTTTTGGATTTGCGTAACGAAGAGGTGATTTATGCGGGGAATCGTTTTGTAATTTATGCTTTGTTCCCTGAGTGCAATATATCGATTCACGTACTTTGGGGACTGAAACAACAAAATACTGTTTTCGCAGTGGGCAAGTCAATCTTTAACAAAACTTCTAAAACTAATATTGGGGAGTTAATGTTAAGATATGGCGGCGGTGGGCACCAGAATGCCGGAACTTGTCAGATTGAGAACGATAAAGCTAGTCAAGTTTTGAAAGAGTTAATTGCCAAGATAGAGCAAAATGGTTAAATGGGCTTTATCTTTTTTGCAGTCAGGACTTGAGTCTTTGATTATTTATTTTAATTTTCAGCACTAAAGTCCTTACTACAAACGGGAATTTTTAGGACTGAAGTCCTTACTGCAAATGGGAGTTTAGTCCTCAAGGCTTTGAGCGGGCGGCTTCTGGGCATTGAGATTTTCTGAACTGTTGCCTTTGGCTGGTGGCAAATGGTCTACCAAACCCATCTCAAAAGCGATATCCGGCAACTCATCAGCATTATATTTTCCGGGCTCAAACAATCGCCCAGGAGTAAAACAAGGCTGTTTCAATCGTACTACCTCCCCCGGTGAAAACATTCCCCTAAACATTTTGCGTTCGAGTCCCATAATTTCTGCTCCTAAAATAACTTTCGCATTAATCTTAGCAATTTTTGAGCGGCAGCTTCCCAATTAAATAAATCCGCCGTCTCTTTAGCTTTTTGAGCTACCTGAAAACGCATCGGATCTTCAACAATTTTTCGCAACTGTTCGCGAACAGACTGAACATTTGGCTCGGCCCAATGAGGAGCATTTCTGATTTTTAGATACTGAGTATCATAACACTTTCCGACGGGAATTAGATCGTAAGCAATGGGATAGCAGTTATCAGCATTGGCATACTCTGTCGGGCCGCCGTACATAGTCATAGCGACGGGCAAACCTGCGGCAAAGGCATCCAAAATTTTAATTGCAAAACCCTCGCCGCGAAAGGGAGCTAAAAAAGCATCGGCAGACAAGTATAAATCAGCTAGTTCTGCTTTATTATAAAATTTAGGCTTGACCTGAACTTTTGACTTTAACTTGCCAAATTGTTTTTCGAGCTTTACGATATGTTCCACTATGACATCAGGATTTTTGCCGCCATCTTTGATAATTAACTGTACGTTGGCATCATCTTTAAACTCTTCCCAAAAAGCTTGAATGGCGAGATCTGTGCCAAACCTATACAAATCAAAAGAATTGGTCATGTGCAGAATATACTTTACATTTTTTTTTTCTTTTTGCGGTCTTGAAAAAGAGAGTTGCGAGATTAAAGGATTGAAACCGAGAGGCATTACTGATACCTTGGTCGCAGGACATCCAGCTTTTATTAAGACGTTTTTAGAATATTGGCTGACGGCTAGTTTGTGGGATAAGCTATTGACAGCATCGTAAATCCAGTAATCATAATCATCTGTGTTTTGGGCGAATTCGTAATTGATAGCAAAAAGTTCTAAGTTGAGATGTCCGTTGAGTTCTTTTAAAAGATAGGGTTTCCAGTAATGAGACCATTTTATGTGGAATAAATCTGATGGTGCGGTGTTCATCCACTTCTCTAGCAGGTGGTTTTCTTCGGGTGTGGAATTGCGGGTGAGGTGAGACGCTATTGTCGAAGGTTCGACAGAAATAGGAATGCCAATTTGGTCTAAAGTTTTTGCCAGGGATAGGGTAATGTCGGCGAAGGAGTTAAAGTGTTGAAAGGCAACGTTAAAGTGAACCATATTTATTGGGAATGGGGCATTGGGCATTGGGCATCGGAGGCAGAGCTTCCGGGTATGTATTCCCAGGCAGCCAGGGAACAAGACTAATAATTAATAACTAATAATTAATAACTAATAACTAATAACTAATGACTAATGACTAATTGGCCGATCGCACTAAAATGACTGTACAGTCGCACCCGCGCGCCACAGCTTCCGGGATGTTCCCGTGAATCACCTGCTTCAGCAGCCCTTCGCGGCTCGCCCCCAGGACGATCGCATCGCACTGATCGTTCTGAGCCAAATCAATTAAAGCATCAGAAACCGATTTAGCGCAAACCGAAGTCGCTATTATCGAACAGCTAACCCTGCGCTTGATAAACTCCGCTGCTTGCTTTAATTCTCCGCGATCGGGTTCTGCACCAGAAGGCTGGTGAACTTGACACAATTTAATCTCCGGTACAGCACTCGCAGCCACCAAAGCCGGTAGCAGTCGCAAAGCGGCAGCTTGCTTGTAACTGCCGCGAATAGGTACCAACCAGCGCTGCAAACCCATCAGCGTGTGCAGTCCCAATTCTGGCGCTGGAATGTCTGAATTCGGCGGGGAAAATTCAGTTTCAGGAGTCGCTGAAGAATCTGAGGATCTCGCCAATGTGGGATTATCTGTACCATCAACTCCTTCGGGATTTACGTCCCATTCTATAGACGCATATTTCCGCCCGCTAAGAGCGACGGAAAACTCATTTTTATTGCGGGTTGCTAATATTTTTTCGCTCCATTTAACCAAAATTACCTCGCAGCCGGCTTGCCGAATTACGGTATCGACAACATCACCAAAAATGCGTCCAGTAGTGGATGTTTCGCCTTCCCATCCCATCAAAATTAAATCGATATGGCGCTCCTTAATTGTCTCTAAAATCGCGTGAGGCACGTCATGAGCTACCCGTATTTGGGTGTGTACAGGCAAGTTCCAATTGCGAACAATTCGCTCGGCTTGTTGCAGCAGGCGGCGGCTTTTAGTTGTTCGCACTGCGCTTTCTGAGGGGGAACTGTTGCGCGGTACTAAGATGATTTGCAGGCATTCTAATTCGTAATTACGATCGCGCGCAATCGCCGCGGCCAGTCGCAGCAAAGCGGGTGCTGTTTGGGGGTTGGAAAGCGGCACTAATAAGCGGCCGTTTCCGACTTGCGGAGCTCTGGTTTGATAGACAACATAGGACGGTTCTGGATGCGGGCCCTGGGTTGTTTCTCCGCTGAGGCGATCGGATTCAACTCGGATAATGTCGCTGCGGGTAATAATTCCCACCAAACGGCGGCCTTCTACTACAGGCAAGCGACTGATATTGTAGTTGTTGAGCCTGTACAATACCTCGCTTAAAGTATCCTTTGCTTTGACTGCGATGGGGTGTACAGTCATAAATTCTTTGAGCAGCGAGTTGCCGGACAAATTGCGCTCGCTGGCATTTGCCAAATCGGTTTGACTGACAATTCCAACTAATTTGCCATCTTCAACTACTGGAAATCCTCGGTGGTGCGATCGCGAAAATGCCTGGATCACTTCATCGAAAGTCAGCAAAC
This sequence comes from Microcoleus sp. S13C4, assembly GCF_036700865.1. Classification (NCBI taxonomy): domain Bacteria; kingdom Bacillati; phylum Cyanobacteriota; class Cyanophyceae; order Oscillatoriales; family Microcoleaceae; genus Microcoleus; species Microcoleus sp. S13C4. The sequence goes on along the minus strand of NZ_JAUBPS010000029.1, from coordinate 51,264 downwards.
TCGAAAGAGTTTCAACTCGGCGCTGCATCACGTCCTCTGCGTACAAGTCGCTCAAAGTATTGGTGGCAGCTTTTGCTTTTGTCAGTTGAATGCCGTTAAACTCCAAAAGGTGAGTGTACAGTGAGCCACTGTCTACCTTTTCTGCGACTAAATAAGCAACTACAGAACAGATCATCAAAGGCAGCACTAATTTGAAATCCGCCGTAATTTCAAACACAATTACTACCGCAGTAATCGGCGCTCTAGTAACCGCGCAAAAAAACGCTCCCATTCCCGCCAAAGCATAAGTTACCGGCAAACCGATACCCAGGATATCTGCCTGGACAATGCCCACCATGTGACCGAGTGCAGAACCCATAACTAGGGAAGGGGAAAACAATCCTCCCGGAGCTCCAGAAGCAGCGGAAATAATTGTCAGAAAAAAGTGAGCTATAAAAGCAATTAAACTCGTTATTCCGCTTGCTTCTCCGGTCAGAAGAAACTCTCGCAAACCTGTATTGTTGCGGAAAGTTTCTGGGAGAAAAGCTATTACTGAACCGCAGATGATACCAGCTAGAGCCACTCGCGCGGGCAAAGCTAATTTGAGCGATCGCCTGTTAAACTGCAAGGTAGCAATAATCCCCTTGCTGAACAAAGCTCCCAGCAATCCTGCTAAAACTCCTAACAGTATGTAGAACGGAATTTCCTGAGCTTCAAAACTGCTTGGGTACTCGCGAAGGTTCAAATTTAAACTATCGCCCCCCAAAAGCTGCGAGACAACTGCACCGATAAATGAAGCGATAATTGCAGTCCCTAAAGTCAATCCCGACACGTCGTGCAGCAGTTCTTCAACTACAAACAAAACTCCTGCAATGGGAGCATTAAAACCAGCAGCCAATCCCGCCGCAGCACCGCAAGCAATCAATTGGCGGCGGTAGTCTGGGGAAGTTGGCATCAAGTGACCGATCCAGCCGGCCAAAGATGCTCCTATTTGCACAGTCGGGCCTTGCCTTCCTAAAGTTAAACCGGAACCAACGGCTAAAATAGTGGTCAGTAGTTTGGCGACAGCTACTCGCAAATCTAAGGCAAGATTGACGCCGCCGAGAGCAGCTTTGACGTGAGGAATCCCGCTGCCGGCAGTTTCGGGAGCAAAACGCTCTACCAAGAAACCTGTCAGCAACCCGCCGAATAAACCGACGCCAGGAAGCAATATCCAGGCTGGAATTACTGTCGAGGTAGCAACTCGCCAACTGCCGAGCCATCCTACCCCTGATTTGAGCAAAACACCTGCCAGTCCTGCCACCAAGCCGATCAGACAAGCTTCAAAAATAGCGAGGCGTTTCGGCCGTAAAAAAAGTTGAGATGTGATGACCCTGGAAGGTTCCCTAAGTTGTTTAGGGATAGTTATATACGGCATAAATAGCGTAGATAGCCTGAGAATTGTCTACTCGATCGCACTTTAGCAAAAAATCCTTCGATACTTACCTGAAATCTGCTGTAATTCCGATGCTACGGGATTGGATATCAATCTGCGATTTTTTTATCTTATAGCCTCGATCAGTGTTTTTAAATCCGGCACTTCCAAGTCTGGCTGGCCGCTGGCCGGCAGTGTCGCCCCAAATTCTGCTTTGTCGTGTTTGCGATTTACCCAAACCGTTGAGATTCCCATGGATGCGGCGGGTACAATGTCATGATAGATGCTCTGAGCAACGTGCAGGAGTTTGTCAGTAGAAATTCCCATTGTTTCTAGGGCTATTTCAAAGTTGCGAGTTGACGGTTTGTACGATCGTACTTTTTCCGCCGTAATCAACCAGTCGAATTCAAATTTTAAGTGTTTGGCTGTAGCAGCAAAGAAGTCATCGTCAATATTGGAAATTACGGCCACTTTGTATTTCTGCTTGAGTGCTGTTAAAGCTGCAACTGTATCAGGAAATGGTTGCCAATTTTTGATAGAATCAACCAAACAATTTATTTCTGTTTGTGTCGGTGCAAAAGTAAATTTCTTACCGAACTTTTTCACTATTTCTTTATTGTAAAATATTGCGATATCTTATATAAGGGTTATTCTGGTTTTCTAGTTCGGATTCCCATGCAGCAAAAAGCTCTAAAAAGCCGTCATCGCTGAAATCTATTTCCAGATTTGATAGCAAGTTTTTCAAGGCGGGCAATATCCCCCTTGCCCAATCTATCAGAGTACCGTAGCAGTCCAAACTCACAACTTCAAATTGATTAATTTCTAGCATATTTCGCTCCTAGTTTAGGGTTGATATTCCGCAAAAATTTCAATTTTTCCGACAATATTGCGATTAAATTCGACCAATTCTTCTGCGGGAATCCAATATTCTTGGTGAATCGAACTGCCCACATTTTGTACGGGATATTTTTTTAAGAATTCTGCAGCAACCCGAAAGCGAGTGACATACCCGAAATATCCCGATGCTGCATCTCTTGTATTCCAATCTCGCGCGATTTGTATGGCATAGGCTTTGTGAACTACGGGGAAAAAAGTAGGCTGAAAGGATAAGCGTGGCGGAAATGCCAGAAAATCGCTTTCTTTAATCAGTTCCATTTCTTTTTTGCCGACGGCTCGGAACAGCGTGACTGTCTCTTGATCTGATATATTGATATTTTTAAACCACGCTTTCCAACCATCCCAATTGTGAACTATTTTAGCCAATTCAGCGTAACCGGCGGCGCGGGGATGGGCAAGGTCATTTTCGCTAAGTTCTTTATGCCAAATTTCCGAGTTTTGCAACGGGGTGCAAACATCTAGATAAGGCACATTTAACTCGTTGCAAACTTGGGAAAACTGTTCGGATAAGTTGGCAATCCGCCTTGTGCGATCGGTATCGATAACTGGCGGTGGCCCTACCATTAATACTGGAAATATATTTTGGGCTGACCTGAGAATAGAGCGGGCATTTTCAATTGATTTCTCAACTTCTATGCGAATTTTTTCGTTTTCTAGGTAAGTGTCGTTGACACCAAAGGAAAATACTATTCTGCCGTCGGTGTAGTGAGGTAAGCGGCCAGAAACTTCGTTGAACCAACGAGTTTCTATATCGGCACTGTTTTCTCCCCTTATTCCTAAATTGTAGTAGGTAATATCGTGTCCTTGTCCGCAAGCGGCAGCGCAAATCCGTCCTGTCCAACCGAGACATTTGGGATCGCAAGTACCGTTTACAAAAGAATCGCCGATAAAACAAATACGCATATTATGTGTGGGAATTGGGAATTGTTGACTGTTGACTGTTGACTGTTGACTGTTAACTGTTAACTAATGATGGAGGACTACTAACAACTGCCAAATGACTTTAATTCTTGCCGATGACGGACAATCCCTCTACAATTAAAGATGGTGTGTGGCAAGAACCATTCCACTCGGAGTCTCCTCCCAATTCTACTAATTGTTTGAGGACGTTGTAGACGTTGCCAGCTACCATTGTGTCTTTGATTCGGCCGACTATTTGACCTTTTTTGACTCGGTAGCCGAGCTCGACGTTAATTGAAAAATCGCCGGAAATTCCAGCACTGCCGCCAAGCATTTGATCGACTACAATTCCGTCGTCTAATTTAGCGATTAAATCGATTAGCGAAAGCGAACCAGGTTTAATCAAAACATTGAACAAACTCGGCGTCGGATAGCTGCCCAAACCCGGGCGAAATCCGTTGCCGGTGGTGCCACTGCCCAAGGCTCGACCGGTGGTGCGATCGGTATAAAATAGCTGCAACACTCCGCTGTTGATAAAGACGATCGCCCGAGTGGGAGTGCCTTCGTCGTCAAAAGGACAGCTATAGGGCCCGATATCCGGCTGCTGCGAGAGGGTGACAAGCGGCGATGTCACTTGCGATCCTAAACGATCGTTCCAAGGCGAAGCGCCTTCGAGTACCTGTTTGCCGTTCAAAGCCGCACAGACAGTCCCCCACAGTAAATCGGCGGCTTTGGCTGTAAATAGCACCGGCACGCGGCCCGTGGCGGGGGCTACATTGTCTTTCGCCCATTCCAAACGCTGCAAAACTCGCCTGGCGCTAGTGTTTAAGTCGAGGGTGCCACGTTCGGTTTCGCCTTCCCAAATGTTGAGGAAATCTTCGCCCCGCACTAATTCTGCTGATAAGTAACCGCTGAGGGTGGTGTCGGTGTGACTGGAATCCAAGCCTCTGGTGTTCACCAAGCGGGTGCTTTCGATTTCGCAGTCGAGTTCGGCGGTGCAGAGGCTTTCGGGATAGGCTTCGCGGACGATCGCGATCGCCTCTTTTCCCCAGTTTACTAGCTGTTCGGCCGGCACCGACACTCCGCGATCGGGATAAACAACTTTCTCACCGGTGCCGAGTTCGATGGTTTCCGGTTCGTTGAGTTGCGAAAGTGCGATCGCCCTGTCCACCAAAATTTGCAGTTCCACAGGCCCGTAGGCCACCGCCAAACCCGGTCGCCCATCCCGCCACAGCCGCAGTGCAATGCCTTCTGCTTGGGCGGTTTCTAGCTGTTTGAGGCGGTTTGCTTCAAAAAAGACCGGCCGTGAGAGCGATTGCGATTCCAATACCTCAGCAGCTTCTGCACCTGCTTTGGTGGCTAGTTCTAACAGTTGTTCTGCTGATTGGTGATTGGTCATTGTTGTCGATGGTTGGTAATGGGCGATCGGTAATACCATTTTCGATTTTCGATTTTCGATTTTCGATTAAAGAATTGGCAATGACTTACGGGATATCGGTTGGGTTCACGGGCCTACATTTAGATTCTTTCGGGAAACTGGTGCAATGGGCGATAATAAGATTCTACGCATTTGTGATTGTTTGCATCCTGCCAATGGCGTCAGTCGATTTTATATTTTAGATTTTAGATTAACTCCACAAATGAATCTGGGAGCTTTAACTATAATCTAAAATTTTGAGCTCTCCACGACAAGATTACGTGGCACGGTATCCGTTTTTGGGCGGGGTCAGAAACCGACTTTTTTGCTGCGATCCAGCTCTAAAAGCCGAGATTTTTCCTGAAAAAACCCGGTTGCTTAAATCTGATTGAGAATGCTGCCCGATATCAGTTATTGCCCAACGAGCGACTAAATATTTAGTTCGTGCAGCAGCCAGAACCCTGCAAAAGATTCCGATTCGGCATTCGACTGAATTGCTAAGAAATGTACTTGTTTTGCTTGTTTTTTCGCGACTTCAAATCCTTTCGCTTCTCTCTCAGTTGCTGCGTCTTTGAGATTAGCTAAAATCCAGCGATCATTAGCTCCGGTATCTAATACCAGCCTAGCGGGTGGGCCGCTCTCAAATTTCAGAAAAGCCAACTCCAACCCTGACATCCAACCTGCCAAAGCTGTTGCTCTCGACGAGTAGATAATTAGTCCCGGAATTTGCGTTTCTGGGGCGAGGCGTGTCATCGGCAGTCCGAAAGCTTCGCCAAATCCGATATCCCACTCGGACATTTCGTCAAAAGCTGCGATCGGCAAACTCACAAACGTCCATTTTTCGCCGATTAAAGCATCCGGCAGCGCAACTGGCGTTTCAGGTACAAATTGAACGCTCGGGTTCACAACCGCTTGATAGCCGGGTTCGGCGGGATAAACGTCTTGCATCCGTTCTTCCAGCCACAGGCTAAGGGCGAGGGTGCGGCGGCTGCAGGCGGCGGGAATGTCCAAATCCTCGCAGGCTTTGGTAATCATGTTCCCCATTTGGCGGCGGAAAAAGCGGATTTTTTCGGGTCGTTTCGGTGCTGCGGCGATCGCCTCTTTAAGTGCGCCAGCCAGCCACAGGGAATTCACGGTAGAACTGGAGCAGAATTGCGAGTAGCGAAACAGAGATTCGGCTTTGTCGCCTACATTCAGCGGGCTTTCGCAGATCAACACTTCCCATTTTTTTTTCTCTCGCTCGTCTAGGATTGGACGGCTGTAAAAGTCGAGTTCCCAAATAGTAGCCATGCCGCGCTGTTAAAAATTAATCCTTTCTCATGTTACCGGACAGCGGGCAAGTTTCTGATTCTGACAATATAAGGCTGATTTTCAATCGCGGGCGATCGCACTTTCCCAAAGATTCTGGCTTTCCCTAGCAGATTCCCGTGTAATTTGTGGCAGCAGTGCACAACCGGAAGCATTAGCAACTCCTCGGAGAACTGTCGCGGAGCAATCTCAACACGCGATCGTTTGTTAAACTTGTGCAAGCCAGGGAAAACAAACAGTATAGCTTGATTCCATGAGACAAATCATTCTCGAAAAGATTGTTTCTACCTTACAACCTTTAGATTTTGTTCTCGCTTTGTGGCAAGGAGGTTCAGCAGCCCACGGATACACCGACGAGTGGTCAGACCTCGATATTGCCGTTGTGGTTGAAGATAACTGCGTGGAAGAAACATTTGAGATTGTTGAAAAAGCCCTCGCCGAAATTGCCGAAATCGAACTCAAATATCGAGTTCCCGAACCCGCTTGGCACGGTCAATCGCAGTGCTTCTGGCGGCTCAAAGAAACCCCGCCGTTTTTGCTAATTGATTTTGCGGTTTTCCGGCGCAGCAGCCGCAACGATTTTCTGGAAATAGAGAGACACGGGAAAGTGCCGATCGCCTTTGACAAAGCTAATCTAATTGTACCCCTTCCTTTGGATACAAACAAGCATTTTTCCCAAATGCTAGCCAGATTCAACGAAATTAAAATCCGTTTCGATTTGCTGCAACCTCTAGTAAAAAAAGAGATTTATCGCGGACATTTAGTAGATGCGATCGGCAACTATCACAACTGGACGCTTCTACCCTTAGTCGAACTGCTGGGAATGATTTACCGTCCCCACAGATACGACTTTGAACTCAAATATTTCAGCCGAGACTTTCCGCCGGAAATAGTCGAGCGCATCACACCGCTTTTCTGCATTGCCAACCTTGAAGATTTGGCAGCAAAACAGCAAATAGCGGAGGCTTTTTTTGCAGAAAGCTTGCCCCTTGCAGAAGCTAATTTTTACTTTGATAACACCCCAACACTACCGCAATAGGCTCCAGGTTTCGTACCGAAAGAGATTAATATAGTAGCATCAACCTTAAAGAGTAACATCCCGTGACAAAACTCAGCGTCAACATCAACAGAATCGCCCTCCTCAGAAACTCTCGAAACATCGGCATCCCCAGCGTTACCGAAGCCGCAAAAACAGTAATTGCTGCCGGAGCTCATGGCGTTACAGTCCATCCCCGCCCCGACGAAAGGCACATCAAAGCTGCCGATGTTTACGAATTAGCCAAAATGCTAACCGTCGAGTTCAACATCGAAGGAAATCCGTTTCAGCCGCCATTTATGGATATAGTTTGCGACGTAAAACCGGCTCAGTGTACCTTAGTCCCGGACGCTCCCGACGTGCTAACATCGGATAGCGGTTGGGATATTCCCGAAAATCGCGATCGGCTCTTACCCATTATTGAAAAATTAAAAGACAACGGCATCAGAGTCAGCTTGTTTATGGATGCAGATGCTGCTCTCATGCCGCTCGCAAAAGAAGTTGGAGCAGACCGAGTAGAATTGTACACGGAACCCTACGCGAGTGCTTTTCGCGAAGGTAGAGTAGAATTTGTTTTTCAACAATATGTCTTAGCAGCTCAAGCCGCTCAATCAGCAGGTTTGGGAGTGAATGCCGGACATGATTTAAATTTGCAAAACTTAGCTAAATTTTGCTCTATTCCTGATATATTAGAAGTATCGATCGGTCATGCTTTAATTGCTGAAGCCCTAGAAATGGGCTTGTCCAATACAGTAGAAGCTTACCTGAAAATCCTGGCAGGTTCGTAGTACAAATTAACCTCGTCTGGTAGGGCGGGTTTGGCAGTGGTAAACTGGTTTATATCTGATATTTTGCACCATTATCAAGGCCAGGGTTTTCCACCTGTTCCACAAATAGTGAGTTTTCTTGTGCGGAGTAGGGGTTGGGATTTTGTGGTCCACCCGTCTAAGACTTATGGAAAATAATGCAAGATGTGATTTTTATCAGAGATACTCACTAAATCCGCCCCTACAAACCCTAGAAGATCAAGAGTTACACAAAAAGTAAAAAGTGATTTGACACGCTACGACTATGGTAAGGTGCGGTCTGCATGGAACTCTACATAATTAGTCGATCGTCAAAAACAAAGTAAGACTAGGGGCTGTCACCCTGTGGGGGTGCTAGCAGTTTTCTAGTAGCAAGGCAGAGGCAGAATCCCCGACACGGCGTTTTTTGGGCGTAGACATTTTTTTAGCAAGATTCTCGGAAACAGCTTTAATTTTCCTCAACCCAATGACTAATATTCTCTGATGATATTATGCGTAGGTAGTATCATTGAAATGTCTCGAAAAACAGAGGCGACTACTTAGCGGCCGCACTGCCAATCTGCTACCATCAGGTTTTGTGCAACTACGGGATATTTATGTGTATCCTCTATACTGCTGTAGCCTCTGTGCGATCGCCAGATTTAATCCGGTGAAAACAGGCAAACACAAGTAACCATATACAATTCCTTACCCCCCTCGGAAGTGCGACATGAAAAAACTAATTTTACTGACTGGAATGCTACTCATGATGACGGCAAAATCAGTATTTGCCAGCCCAGTAGCCCCCAAAATTGCACCGAGCGAGCTGATGGCTGCCTCGGAAATTACACAAACCCTTAACAAACCCGTTACCTCTGAATCGGTTCCAAAGCTCGAACCCATTGAGCGAATGTCAAGTTCCGAAATTCGAGAAACCATAAACCAACCCACCACCTATATTTTTGAAGGCGTTAAAGGGCGGGAACTGACTCTCTCCCTGTGGGCGGGACAACTGACAGCCGAACTGTACAGTCCCAACGGTGAAAATATGGGGGTTATTGAAAAAACAGATAATCAGTGGATCGGCCAGTTGCCAGAGTCCGGCATCTACCGTGTGCGAGTTACCCCGAAAGGTGAAACCAGCAGCTTCGTACTCGGACGCGACTTTAACGCCAAGTGGACTTATAGGCCCGATCGCGCAATTCCCATAGCATTCAAGGAAACACAAGCCACAGTCAAACTCAAAATGTCCGGCTACCAAATCCAGCCCATCACGGTTCAAGGCAAGCAGGGGCAGACAATCAGGGTGACAGCTAGCAAAAAAAATCTAGATCTGGCGATCCAATCTCCGTCGGGATCACTCCTGGATCAAGGCGAAGGTCAAACTTTTGCTCAACTCCCCGAGTCCGGTATCTACCGGGTAATCGTAGTTGCCAAGAGGCCGGTCAAGTCCTCAATCCGAGTTTCTGTGCAATAGCAAAGATTGCACAAATACCCTTGAGGGCGATCGAATTTGCACCGCCCAAAAAAAACAGCTCGCCCCATTGGCGAGCTGTTTTTTGCGTAACATCAACCTTGGATCAGCGCTTCAAAACGTTCTTGTTTCCAAATGCAGCTTAAATCCGAGTCAGCTAAAGCTAGCTCTCGATATAAATTAGGGATAAACTCAACAGCCCGCTGCAAATTGTCAAGGGCCAAATCAGCAAACCCCAGTAGTGCATAACAGCAAGCTTTATTGTAAAAAGCATTAGCAAAATCAGGATTTATTTCTAAAACTGTTTCGTAGCAAGCAATCGCCTCAGAGTAGCAGCCTTTTCGCGCCAATTCCACACCCCGGTTGTACCAAATCAAATAATCTTCAAAGGGAAGCTCAGATGTGGGAGTAAACTTGCCATTTCTCTGATTTAAACCTACTAATTTCTCCAAAGCTACTCTCCGTACGCCCACAGCTTCGGCTCTGCCCGGTTTCAGAGCCATCGATCGGCTAAAACTAGCCACTGCTTGTTTGTAAAGTCCCATAGAGTTCGCAGCTATACCGCGATTGTACCAAGCCTTCGCGTCGTCAGGGTTAAACTCGATCGCCCGCTCAAAACTGTTGAGCGCCTGATAGTAAAGCTTGAGTTCCAACAAAGCATTACCTCGGTTGTACCACGCCCAAGCAGCCTCCGGGTACAAATTTAAAGAGCGATCAAAACTCAGAACCGCCTTCTCGTAAAGCCCCATATCGATCAGCGTCAGTCCCCGGTTGTGCCAAATACTCGCCGCGCACGGACTGAACTCCAGAGCCCGGTCAAAACTATTGAGAGCCTCCAACCACTGGCCCAACTTTCCTAAAGCAATAGCCCGGTTGTGCCAGCCAAAGCTCGCATTCGGCTCCACCGCCAAGGCCTCATCAAAACTCTTCAGCGCCTCTAAGTGCCGTTCTAATTTCCCCAGAGCCATACCTCGCCCGAACCAAGCCTTATAATGATCTGATTGCAACTTCAAAGCTCTGTTAAAGTTCGCCAGAGCACCATGATCATCGTTAGCTTCGAGGTGACGCGAACCGAGGTGGTAGTACCAAGCCGCTTCCAAGTTTTGAATTAAGTTCATAATATTTCGTATCTATCTTAAGGATGATTCTACATGAAACCATACCTGGAGTAAAACTGTAATTCCACTAAAAATCCGAAACTTTTGATACAGGGCGATCGCCCGTACATACGACCAGTAACAACCTCAACAATTTGCCGTCGAAACTAACTATTTTCCTCTGGTAAAAAGCTCTTTTAGCTAACCGCACTCATCGCTTATTGAAGCTGCTGCGAATATCAAATCAGCCTGAATGACGCCACTATTACCGCATCCCAAATTAGGTTTGCAGTTACACAAAGAGTGCTAGAGCGCCCAAAGTCCAACTGCAAATCTCATACTGCTAATAGCTCGAACTTCTGCTTGCCCAGTTCAAGCAACCACAACCGCTGTTTTAGCATTCTCACTCAACATCAACTGGCCTGTTCCATCAATACTAAAATCTTTCCCCAGCACAAAACCCTTGCCTATCAACCGCTGGCACACAACCAGCGCAGTAATCCGGCGAATTTCTTCCATCACGTCAGCAGGAATCAAATAACTCAAACTCCAGATCACGGACTCGCAGTCAGACCAAATCAAACGCTCCATACTGACAATCATCAAAGCAGCTAAACTGTCAACAGACAGCCGCCCTCTGAGATCCGCAATCAAATCTTTACCAATTAAACTATTGCGACTCATCATCGCTATAGCCATTTTCCCAATTTCTTGTTCGAGTTCTAAATGATTCATGCTTGGCACTGGCTTTTATGTTTTTAAAGCACTACTAAGAGTAAAAACAGTAGACGCTACCAGGCTCTGCCATAGCGTAGCTGACGCAGGCTCTACCGCAACTCTTGTTAACAAAGTATACCTAAAGAAAGATCCAAAATGTATCTTAAGGCAGATACCAAAATATTGTTTTTTTGAAATTAATTTGTTAACCACTTCCCACCAGAGTTTTTACCAGCACATCGAGTATTTGTACTCAGTCGGGGTCGGAGTAAAGTCAATCGATTGGAGAATTGGAGAAAGCGACCTCACGGATGAATTCAGAGGGGTTGTACCCGGGCTGCTTTCGGTGGAAGATTGGTAAATTCGCTACATAATAAGGAAGTAGTTACTTCGGAGAAAAAACAGCAATGGCTGCAAACCAGGCAGACATCGATATTGCCCCCTTGATCGACTACGGCCTGATCGACCCCACCGCTACGCCAGAGCAAGTAGAAAACTGTTGCCAACAAGCAGAGAGATTTGGCTTTGTCACAGTTTGCGTGTATCCCGCCTACGTCAGACAAGCAGTTGAGCTGCTGCACGGCAAACGTCCCAAAGTCTGTACAGTTATAGGTTTTCCCACCGGTGCTTCGACTTCAACGGTGAAAGTTTACGAAGCTCTAGAAGCAGCAGATAATGGAGCCGTAGAGTTAGATGTCTCCGTTAACTTAGGATTGTTGAAAGCTGGAAGAATCGACGAATTCCACCGGGAATTAGCCCAAATTTGCGAAGAAACCAATCTCACCATCAAAGCAATTATCGAAAGTTCTCTCCTTTCCGATGCCGAAAAACAATTAGCGGCTGAGATTTGTATGGAAGCAGGTGTGGCTTATATCAAAACCAACACGGGCTTTTTTGGCCCGGCGAAAGTTGACGATGTGCGACTGCTGAAGGAAGTTACGAAGGGACGGATTGGGATTAAAGCGGCCGGCGGAATTCGTACTCACGAACAAGCTCTAGATTTGGTAGTAGCTGGTGCTACTCGTTTGGGGACTTCTCGCGGCCCGGAATTACTCCGCCAGCGCGATAATTTAGACAATCGTTAACTGTTGACTGTTGACTGTTGACGGTTGACTGCTGACTGTTGACTGTTGACTTATATTCATTGGTCATTAATCAATTGTTGATAGTCAATGGTTTAAAGGAGTTAATATGGAGAAATTTTACCGGCTAGAAGTTTATAAATTAGCGAAAAAAGTTTCAAACAAAATATGGTTTATTGTTAAAGAATGGGACGAGTCTACGAAGGATACGAGGGATAAACAAATCGCGAGATTGGCTGATAGATAGTGTTGGTGCTAATATTTTTGAAGGACATGGACGCCATAGTTATCAAAATAATCAGCGTTTCGTAAAATTTGCCAGAGGTTCATTAAACTAAACAATACACTGGTTAAAAAGTGCCTGTGTTCACAATCTTTTAACTCAAGAACAGAGCGATGGATTGCATACGTTATTGAATGAACTTTCACCAAAACTTAATGCCTATCTTAACTCACTAAAACAAAAAGCTAAAGGTTAACAGCCAACAGCCAACAGTCAACAGTCAACAGCCAACAGTCAACAGTCAACTAACAAATGATTAGAACTTACAAAGCAACTGGAATCAATCTCAAGAGTGCGCCCATCGGCGAATCCGATCGAGTCCTGACAATTTTGACGCGGGAATTCGGCTTAATTCGAGCCGTAGCACCGGGTGTTCGGAAACAACGATCGACCATCGGCGGTAGAAGCGAATTATTTGTTGTCAACGAATTGCTAATTGCCAAAGGCCGATCGCTCGACAAAATTACCCAAGCCGACACCGTACAATCCCATCCGGGTTTGAGCCGCAACCTCGGGAAACTCTCCGCCGCGCAATATCTGGCCGAATTGGCGATCGCCAGCGCCCTTTCCGACGAGCCCCAAGAAGAACTCTTTTGGTTGCTGGGCGAACATTTGAGCCGTTTGGAGCGTTTGTCCGATCGCACAGAAATCCAATCCGCCGCCGTGCTTGTCGCCCACCTCAGCCACGGCATTTTTCACCTGCTAGCCTTAGCCGGCCTCGCGCCCCAAGTCCAAGTCTGCTGCGCCACCAGACACCCGCTGATCCCTAATTTCACCGATCCGAACTGGCAAACCGGGTTTAGTATACCCTCTGGGGGAACCTTCAGCTTGTCCGAACTAGCTAACTTAGAGGCAGAACTCTCTTCACAAATCGGTAGCTTGTACAAATCCGCCTCCCGTTCCCGCCAAATGGATAGCAGCAAACACTTGACAAACTTCGAGATTAATGCTAAGGAATTAGCAGCGCTGCAACAGTTGGCTAGTCCAGAATTAGGAGAGGGGATTGCCGATCAAACAACTTGGGTATCAGTAGAAAATATTTTGCGACAATATGCCCAGTATCATTTAGGTTGCACGATTAGATCGGGAAGCTCGATCGATACCTACTTAGAGAGTTTTGAGTTTTAAATTTTGAGTGTTGACTTAAAGAGGTGAAGGGGCGATCGTACATCGCACCCCCAGCCGGGGGGATACCCGAACCTGTCGGCAATTTCAAGTAAATTCTCAAGGTTGTTGCGACATCAGATAATAGATAGAGATAAATTTACGAGATTATTAATAAACTTAGGGGTTAACACCTCAATTTGAAATTCACATCCCCCCAACCTCCACCATCCCAGGCTATTCACCCTAAATCCTATGATGCGACTGTCTGATTCTGATTTGACAATATCTGTTTTAGCTGTTACCCACCACAAAATGGAAGAACGAGAAAATTTTCCCGATTTTCGCTCGGAACCCGCCTTGGCCGATCGACAATGGAGCAACGTCCCAGACCCAGAAATGGATAAATACCCCACAACTCCACAAACAGAGTCAAGCAACGGCAAAAGCCCACAACCCGAAGCAATTCCCCCGGTGCCAACAGCAGAAGTCTCCGAAGCAGTAGCCGAAATTCCCGAAAAAGAAACGGGATTTCTGCCAGTGCTCAAAAACCCAAATTTTCTAGCATTGTGGAGCGGGCAAGTTTTCTCCCAACTAGCAGATAAAGTTTATCTCGTACTGACGATCGCCCTCGTGGCCAGCCGCTTTCAAGCGCCAGATCAAACCATCAGCAGGTGGGTATCGGCAATCATGATCGCCTTTACCATTCCCGCAGTGCTGTTCGGGGCCGCCGCAGGCGTGTATGTCGATCGCTGGTCGAAAAAAGCAGTGCTCGTAGCCACAAACCTCCTGCGGGGAGGCTTTGTTTTAACATTGCCCGTACTGCTGTGGCTCTCTGACGGGTGGGAACTCGGTCAACTGCCGCTCGGATTCTGCTTGCTGCTGCTAGTAACCTTCCTAGTCTCGACCCTAACTCAATTTTTCGCCCCAGCAGAACAGTCAGTGATTCCCCTAATTGTGGAACGTCGCCACCTGCTATCGGCAAACTCCCTCTACACCACAACCATGATGGGGTCGGTGATTATTGGCTTTGCAGTCGGAGAACCCTTACTAGCTTTAGCGGACACCGTATTTTCCAACCTCGGTGGCGGACTCGGTATTGGCAAAGAATTAGTAGTAGGCGGAAGTTACGCCTTTGCCGGAGTGCTGTTGCTGTCGATGAAAACAGGCGAAAAAAACGATGCCGAACACGAAGCGCCACACCCCCTAGCAGATTTGCGAGATGGCCTGCGTTACATCAATGATCAACCGAAAGTCCGCAATGCTTTAATTCAACTAATTATTCTCTTTTCCATTTTTGCAGCCTTGGCAGTTCTAGCGGTGCGGCTGGCAGAAATCCTTCCCGGTATGAAAGCATCACAATTTGGCTTTTTGCTGGCGGCGGTGGGCGTTGGCATGGCTGGTGGGGCGGCGACAGTCGGTTATCTCGGTCATAAATTTTCTCACTCCCAACTGAGTTTAATCGGATCAATCGGCATGGCACTTGCTTTGATGGGCCTTTCTGCATTTACACACCATTTGTGGCTATCGGTGCTGTTCATTACCCTGTTGGGTTTATTTGCCTCATTGGTGGGAGTGCCGATGCAGACTACAATTCAAGCAGAAACTCCAGAAGAAATGCGGGGAAAAGTCTTCGGGCTGCAAAACAATGCCACTAATATCGCTTTGAGTTTACCGTTGGCTTTGGCCGGGGTAGCGGAAACATTTCTGGGTTTGCCGACAGTATTTTTGGGTTTAGCAGGATTAGCGATGGCTGGGGGTGTCTTAACCTGGTATATTTTCCGTAGCAGTAATAGCAAAGTCGATCGACTCCCATAAAATAACAAACTCTGATTTACTGGAATGCACATCGCTTGGCTAGGAAAAAAATCACCTTTTTGCGGTAACGTCACTTACTCCAGGGAAGTCACCAACGCACTATTAGACCGGGGATACCAGGTTAGTTTCCTGCACTTTGCCCAAGAAGCTGGCCCACTGGACAGGGACAATACGGCGTGGAGCATGGCAAATGGTTTATGGGGAAAGGGAATTGCTCAAACCTCATATACCAATTCGCTCTCGCCCGCGAGTTGCAACGAAGTCTCTTTACCCTGTCACTACAAATCGCAAATTTATACGATTCCCACTCTCAAGTCCCGCACAGTGCTGATGAAATCTCTGCGGCGGCTCAAACCCGATGTTGTTCACGCTTCCCTGACGCTTTCGCCTCTAGACTTTCTGCTACCGGAAATTTGCCAAGAATTGAATTTGCCTCTGGTGGCAACTTTTCACCCGCCGTTCGATCGCAAATTGCGGAATTTGACATCGGGAACCCAACACCTGATGTATCAACTTTACGCTCCGTTTTTGGCTAACTACGACTCAACGATCGTTTTTTCTCAGATTCAGCGGGATATATTGGTCAAGTTGGGAGTGCCACAGGAACGGGTGGCTGTGATTCCCAACGGCGTGGATGCTATTAAATATTCTCCAGGGCCTTCGGGGTTGAAGTCGGAATTAAAGGCAGATCGAATTTTTGTTTACCAAGGCCGCATTGCCCAGGAGAAAAATGTCGAGGCCCTGCTCAAGGCATGGAAACAGTGCAATTTTGGCCGAGGCAACGTGTTGGCGATCGTAGGTGACGGGCCCCTAGCCACCTCGCTGCAACTGTTTTACGGCGAAGATGATGGCATTGTGTGGCTCGGATTTGTTGCCGAGGAGGAACGCCGGATCGAAATTCTGCGGGGTGCAGACGTATTTATTTTGCCTTCTTTGGTGGAGGGACTTTCGCTGTCGCTGCTAGAAGCGATGGCCTGCGGTTTAGCTTGTTTAGCAACCGATGCTGGTGCTGACGGCGAGGCATTGGAGGAAGGCGCGGGGATAGTTTTGAACACTCAGCGGGTACGGAGTCAGTTACAAACCTTGCTGCCGCTGTTTTGCGATCATCCTGAGTTGGGAATGCTCCTTGGTCAAAAAGCACGCCAACGGGCGATGGAGCGATACACTCTCAGTCAGAATATTACTGAGTTGGAAAAGCTTTATGCAGAGGTTTTGCAAAAGCAGCGCGTACTAATTCGCGGTTTAGCATGAATGTTGGTCGTTCCCCGGCTCTGCCTCCTCCGATTCCCAAAAGAGGCTCTTCCCTCTGGGTATCTGTTCCCAGGAAGAGCCGGGAAGTTGATCCATCCGTTACATCCGAAGAAAGCGAATTCGTGGCCGAACGTTTCTACCCTCCCGGGCGCAAATAATCCAAAAGTCGATCGCCCGAATCGGCCCGAATCAAAGCAACCACAACATCCGGCAAACTCCCCAAACTCGGATATACAAAATAACGCGGTTCCCACTGCGGCCCAAACTTATCTTTAAAACTGTGCAGTCCCTTAAAATTATAAAACTTGCTCAAGTGAGCCGAAAGATAAATTAAAACCTTTTCCAACCGCCCGCCTTTCTCAGCTTCTCCAACTCCCGCCAATGCCGACAAACCCAAATCAAATTCTTCATATCCCAATTCTTGACAATGCTGCAACATCGAAGCAAACAAACACTCCATCGTGCCATTTTCCACCTCAGTCCGGCGTCGCATTAAATCAACTCCCACTACTTGATTGGCCGCCGATATCATATTAGCAAAAGCACTAATTCTACCGTCTGGAGTGTGGATCGCTACGGCGCGAGTTTCCCGCAAATATGCCTCGTCAAACCAACCCACCGAAAACTTTTTTTCCGCACCCTGAACCATTTGCAGCCACTCATCGCTCACGAGTTTCATTTGCCGCATCAATTCGGAACTTAAAGGAGGTTCGTAAAATTCGATTTGATAACCTGCTTTTGTAAGTCTGTTGATAGCAGTTCTCAAGTTTTGATTGCTCTTGCCTTTGAGAGTAAAATTTTTGAGATTAACAATAGCTTCTTCGCCAATTTGCACCACTCGAAAACCGAGAGTAGAATACATTTCTAGCTCGTCGGGCAAAGTTTGATAAAATGCTGGATACCAATCATTGCGATCGCAAAATTCCTGAAACCCTAGAATTGCTTCTTTACGGTCTTCTGCAGGCCCGATGGGGTCTCCCAAAGCAATCGCACCTCTACCTTTCGGCACATAGGCGATCGTACTTTTTCCCGAAGGACTAAAATAATAAGATTTATCCGGAAGCAACGCCAGTCTCCCTAGGGTTGTCCGCCCGTATTTTGCTACAACTTCTTGAGCTTTATTCCGTTCCGAAATACTTGCCGAATTTCGCAGCAGCACCGGCCGCAGCAGCATCAAAAGTGCGTAACTAAGCGTTACCGTACCTACAGCATAAATCGAATCCGCAAAAAAGTTCGCAAACCGAGTTTTCGGAACCAACCCGGCATTGTCCGCCGTAAAAAACATTGCAAAAGTCTGGAATATAGCATCATCCCAATCGAAATTAACCGCTCGTTCGTTAACTTCAAAACGCCCGTCCAGAATGTAAAAACCTGCCGTCCCGTAAGCCAGCGTAAACAGCAAAGCCCCTAGCAAAACCCGGATTCCTTGAGCAATTGAAGGGCGATCGGATTTAGCAGTAAAGGTCTTCCGCATCACCAACAAGTGAAACAGCAGCACCGCAGAAAGCAAACTTTCTTCAACATCCAACCCCTTGACTAAATGAATTACAATAGAAACGATTAACAATCCCACCGTCACCAACCAAGCAATCCGCTTGCGCCGCAACAAATTAGTTGCCAGAGTTAGCAGCATAAATCCGATAACTGCTGCAAAAAAATGCCCGCCCGCACGCACCGGAAAAGGAAAAAACGGTTCCAACCAATTTCGGCGATCGGGTAAACTGGGAGTTACAGAAGACAGCAGGTTAATAACTCCTACCAATCCGGTTAAAAATGATGCAGTCCAGAGTCCAATCCTAGTTTTTTGGGGTAACACTGTTGACCTTTCTAATTTTTCTGTGTTGCCAGTGATATTTTAAACTGTTTTCCAACATAACTCAAAGAATCGGCTAAATGCTTGTGCCAATAATTCCAACCGACATCGGGGCCGACAATCCCGTGTCCTCCCGGAAATTTGTTAAACTCGTTAGCAATACTCAAACTGTTTAATTGCTCGTGAAACTGTTGAGTTGAAGCCAGAAATTTTTCGTCTTCTTCCCCCGCATCCAAATAAGCACGCAACTGCTGTTTATCTTTAACAGGAAGTTTTTCCACCAAATATTTAGGACTGTTAGCGTTGCCACTTTGATCTGTAAAATAACCGCTGTGGCTGAACAGAATATTAAAATTATTCAAGTAGCGCAAACCGATATTAAAAGCTCCCCAGCCCCCTGAAGATTGTCCTCCCATTGCCCAGAGTTTGGGGTCCTCCAGCGTTCTGTAGCGCGATTTTACGATTGCGACTAACTCGGAGCCGATCGCACTTCCAACCTTACCGTTCGGCCCGTCAAAATACTGCGGATCCCACAAAGGACTCGTACCTCGCTTGTCGTTCCCGTCAGGAGTAATTACAATTGATGGCGGCAATCTTTTGCTTTTATATAAATCGTGAAGCACAGAAGTAACAGCAGCTTTGTCTTGATAAGCGCGCGCGTCTCCGTGCCCGCCGTGCAGCAAAAAAATCACTGGATAGCGCTGTTTGGGATTGTTTGCGTACCCAGGCGGCAAAATTAAGCCGTAGGTGCGTTCTGAATTCATCGCTGCACTTTGATATGTTTTTAGTTCAAATTTTAAATCGGCATCGGCTATGATTTTGGGAGGGTCTAACTGAGGTGCTCCGGCAATAAAGACGTACCAGTATCCAGTCCCACCTAGTAGGAAGATAGTACCTGCACCGATACATAAAACTTTTCCCAGCCACTTAGGCATAGTTTCAATCTCTTTTTTTGGTCTGCGATCGCAATCCGTACATTATATGCAAGTATATTGTAGAACTGTAGGTGAGGTCGATCGCACATTTTGCAGCTAAACTGCAACCGGCTCGGGGCCCGTTCCACAGTTAAACTGCAACGATGCTAAATCCTTCAATTCTTTAATCTAAAATGGTATGACTTATCGAAATCCCGCTCCTACAGTTGATATTATCATCGAATTAGCCGATCGCCCCCATCGGCCGATCATACTCATCGAACGCCGCAATATTCCCTACGGCTGGGCAATTCCCGGCGGTTTTGTAGATTACGGGGAAGCGGTAGAAACGGCGGCAAAACGGGAAGCTTTAGAAGAAACAAGCTTGAATGTAGAATTAATTGAGCAATTTTACGTTTATTCCGACCCAAATCGCGACGCCCGCGAACACACGATCAGTATTGTATTTTTGGCTTCCGCAATCGGCGAACCTCAAGCCGCCGATGATGCTAAAAATTTACAGATTTTTGAATCTTGGCAGATTCCCCATCAATTATGTTTCGATCACGATCGCATTTTGCGCGATTATTGGCGTTACCGTCATTATGGATTGCGTCCGCGTTTGTAGGGTGAGGATTTGTTAACCGCAGATGTACGCGGATTAACGCAGATTAATTGCTATGATTTATCTGCGTTAATTTGCGTGCATCTGTGGTTAAATTCATTAAACTAAACTAAATTCTATGCCAAACTTGACAATATTAGGCGGAGGTGCTTGGGGTTCGGCACTAGCAAATCTGGGAGGCAAAAAAGGCGCTCAAGTTAATTTGTGGTCGCGCAGCAGTTCTTTTAATCTAGAATCAGTTATAACAGGTGCGGATGTTGTTGTTTCGGCAGTGTCGATGAAAGGGGTGGGCGCAACAGTCGATCGACTTTTGGCTTTAGAGTTAAGTCCCAGTACAATTATAGTTACTGTCACCAAAGGTTTAGACCCCGCGAGTACGCGCACTCCGTCTCAAATTTGGCAAAATGCTTTTCCTAACAATTCAATTGTGGTACTTTCGGGCCCTAATCTTTCGGAAGAAGTTCAGCAGGGCTTGCCGGCTGCAACGGTAGCGGCGAGTTCGGATTTAGCAGCGGCCAAGCAAGTGCAAAATATTTACAGTTCCGATATTTTTAGAGTTTATGTGAATGAAGACCCGCTGGGGACTGAGTTAGGTGGAACTTTGAAAAATGTATTTGCGATCGCCGCTGGTGTTTGCGACGGTTTACAATTAGGAACTAATGCGAAATCTGCTTTACTAACTCGCGCTTTGCCGGAAATGATTCGGGTGGGAGTTCGTTTGGGAGCTCGCGCAGAAACTTTTTACGGTTTGTCTGGTTTAGGAGATTTGCTTGCTACTTGCAACAGCCCTTTATCGCGCAATTATCGGGTTGGTTTCGGATTAGCTAAAGGCAAATCATTAGAGCAAATTTTGGAGGAATTGCAGAGCACGGCTGAGGGGGTCAATACTACTAATGTTTTGATTAATTTGGCTAATCAACGCGGCATTGAAGTGCCTGTTTCTCGTCAAGTTTATCGCTTATTAAATAGTGAAATTACTCCTGAACAAGCTGTTTTATCGCTGATGGAACGAGCTTTGAAACCGGAGATTTTATAACCTGTACCACTAGATAGGTAAGGACTTAAGCAAAGCCTAAGTCCCTAGCCGTCGCTGAAGTTTCAAGAAGTGGTGTCACGAGTTGCTAGTTATGAATTAAGAGTTCTAAGCGACATTGGTTGAGCGGTCAGATTGATGTTTTGAGCGCTCGGTAGAGAAAGAGTTTAAGGAATTGAAGATGAGTTATGAATCCAAAACTCTTTAACTCATAGCTGCTACTTAACTCCTAACTCATAACTCATAACTTGCAGAGCGAGTTGCACCAGCTTTACATCTTGCCTTGCTGCATTACCTGTTGAAGGTGCTGCCGAATTTCCTGCGCGTGATCCATGTCAGCTTGCTGCAATTTTTGAAACAGTTCAGCACAAGGCTGAGAACCCATTTCCTGAGCATCTTTCATGTAAGTTTCGTAGGCTTTCAAAGCTTCGGACTTGTTTTGCAAAACTGTTAACAAATCGTACTCGAGGTTGCTGATGACTGTACTACCGTTAGTGTTCATAAACTGACCTTCTGCTAGGATTTGTTCCAAGTTTGACCGATCCAGTGATGACTGTTCATCTGTCTAGAAGGGTAGATAATTTTTACTTTCCGCCGTAATAAAACGCAACTTCTTTATCTTTCAGCGGTGCGAAGTCAGCAGCAACTAGCATTTTATCGAGCTCGTTTTGAGGCAGATGTTTGACACCGATTCGGACAATGCGCGATCGCATTGTATTTGACACGCCACTGCGCTGTCTGCCGGCTTCTAATCTCATCACTTGCTTGTAGAGGTCTAATTTTGCTTGCGGAATCGGAGTACCGTCAAAGTCGATTCCAGAGGCGATCGCAACATCGATCGCATCTGCACCAGTTGTAGATTGAGCCGCTGAGTTTGTTTCTGAAGACATTGTGCTGTGTTATCAAAGTTTGCTCTGCAAGCATTTTATCAGAGAATCTGCTACATAAATTATTCAATCTAAAATCTAAAATCTAAAATCTATTGACTTCCCTCAAATCCACATTTCCCCCACTGACAATCACGCCAATCCTCGCATTTTCAGCCTGCACAACTCCATCGAACAAAGCCGCCGCCGCTAACACTCCCGTCGGTTCCACAACTATCTTCAGGCGTTCCCACATAAAAAACATTGTCTGGCGAATTGCGTCTTCGGAAACTGTTGCCATATCGTCCACATAATGCAGCACCAAAGGAAAGGTTAATTTCCCCAAAGATGGCGTGCGCGCACCATCAGCAATCGTATCCGGGTTAGTAACAGTTTGCAGCGTTTTCGTGCGGAACGATCGCGCCGCATCGTCTGCTTGCTCGGGTTCTACTCCTATTACTTTACACTGCGGAGACAAAGTTTTTGCTGCGATCGCACACCCGGACAGCAAACCCCCGCCGCCGCAGCAAACCAGCAGCAAATCCAACTCCCCAACTTCTGCGATTAATTCCATCGCCGCCGTACCTTGTCCCGCAATCACCCACGCGTCATCGTAAGGAGGAATAATTGTCAAGTGCCGTTCTGCGGCAATTTTAGCCGCTAACTCTTCGCGGGAAACTTGAGTGCGATCGTACAAAATAATCTCTGCACCGTAGCCGCGAGTCGCCTCT
This sequence comes from Microcoleus sp. S13C4, assembly GCF_036700865.1. Classification (NCBI taxonomy): domain Bacteria; kingdom Bacillati; phylum Cyanobacteriota; class Cyanophyceae; order Oscillatoriales; family Microcoleaceae; genus Microcoleus; species Microcoleus sp. S13C4. The sequence continues at coordinate 28,720 of NZ_JAUBPS010000029.1, read as the reverse complement.
TGCTTGACTTTTGGCGCATCTGCCGGCATGACAACAGTAGCAGGAATTTCTAGCAACCGTGCCGCAAGGGCGATCGCCTGCGCGTGATTTCCCGAAGAAAAAGTCAGCACTCCCCGCTGTTTTTCGGCTTCAGATAGCTGCATTAAAGCATTGCAAGCACCCCGAAATTTAAACGAACCCGTGCGCTGAAAGTTCTCGCACTTGAAAAACACCTGAGAATTTGTGCGTTTGTTGAAAGTTTCCGAAGTCAGCACAGGCGTCTTGAAAGCTTTGCCCTGCAAGCGCTTTGCCGCCGCCTCCACATCGACAAAACTGACTGACAAGGGATTTTGGGCACAGAAGTGGGCACTCATAGATTTTAGATTTGGGCGATCGAGGACTCTATTTGTAGGGTGGGCATTGCCCGCTTCACTCCTACCGTGAAATTATAAGTTTTGATTATAGACTTATTAAAAATTTTTATCATTAGCTGTTGCGATTAATTGTTCAAAAAGCTTTACACTAAACTCACAATTATTGCAATTTACTGTCAAAAGGTAAAGTTGCGTTTGTACTGCCATAGGAGAGCGATTAATGAATACAAAGTTAAAAGTGCTAGCAGGTGCTAGCGCAGGATTGTTGCTGCTAGGGGGTTTGACGGCGAATGCAGTTGGACTGGGACAGCGGGCGATCGCCCAAACAACACCAAAGGGCGATCGAGATTTAAGAGCACAAGCTCCTATAAATCGCATTAGAATCGTCTTTGCTAATCGCAGAGATGCTACAGATTTGCAAAATAAAGCCACTCAAGTAGGGCAAATACTTTCCAAAGAAATGGGAATGCCCGTAGAAGCAGTCATCGGCGACGAAACCGCCGCTGTAGAAGCTTTGAGAGCCGACAGAGCAGATGTGGCATTCGTAGCAGGCCGCGCGGCATTAAAAGCAGAACAATTAGCTAAAGCGCAGATGTATTTAGCAGAAGTTCGCAGCGATTATTCCGGCGGAAATACCTATGATTCAGTGTTTGTAGTGCGCCAAGACAGTCCTTTGCGTCCGAAAGGTTCGGCAAAGCAAACTCTCGAACAATTGAAAGGCAAAAAAATGGCTTTTACCTCTCGAACTTCCGGTTCGGGCTTTATTTTCCCAGTCGGGGAATTGGTAGGCCAAGGATTAGTTTCAGGGCCGGATAGACTGGAAAGTTTCTTCGGAAATGTCACCTACGGCGACGGTTACAGCAGCGCTTTGCAAGCAGTGTTAAAAGGTCAAGCAGAAGTCGCAGCCGTCTCGGAATACGCTTTGCTACCGCCTTGGATCACAGCAGCAGAAGGCAAGCAGTTGCGAGTGCTGCAACAAGTTTCCGGAGTTCCCGCCCACGGAATTGTGATTGACGATCGCATTCCTGCACCTATGCGAGAAAAGGTTATTAATGCCTTCATGAAAATGAACGAACCTGCAAACAATCAATTGTTCCGCAGTTTGTACAATTCCCAGCGCTTGGTAAAAGTCGATCATACCAGCCATTTAGCAACGTTGCGTCAAGCTTTGCAGCGCGCCAAATTAGAGCCGTAATCTAATACTAATTCTGAAAAGTAGCACCTAAAATTCCTAGGGACACGGCAATGCCCATTGGTGTCAACTTAACATCAAACCCAGTCAGAGACTGCTGTTTGACTATTAAATCTAGATCCCCCCTAGCCCCCCTTAAGAAGGGGGGGACAAGAACTGACTCAAAGTCCCCCTTCTTAAGGGGGATTTAGGGGGATCTAGACTGCGGTAAAAACGAGATTTATCAAAGGTTTTAGTCTTAATTTGACACCTATGGGCACGGCGCCGTGTCCCTACCGTTGGTGCATTAAATTAATTACCAAATTTGTTAATAAATATCTGCCATGACTATTGAATGCAGCCAATTACAAACAGCTTATTCACCATCGCTAAATCGCCCGATATTGAACGGGATTAATTGCCAAATTAAACAAGGCGAATTTGTGGCGCTGCTAGGTTTGAACGGTGCGGGAAAATCCACGCTGTTGCGTTCTTTTGTCGGGTTAGTTCCCGTCCAAACCGGAGAAATTCGGATTAACGATACAGTCATAAATCCGCGCACGCTGAGGCGAATTCGGCGCGATATCGGCTTGATTTTTCAAGGTGGCGGATTGGTAAAACAGTCCACGGCGATCGACAATGTGCTGTGTGGTTGCTTGGGAAGTTTAAATACTTGGGAGACACTGTGGGGTTTTCCGAAGCAAAAGCGCGATCGAGCTTTTGACTTACTAGCAAACTTCGGACTTAAAGACCTAGCATATCAAAAAACCGGACAACTCAGCGGCGGACAGCAGCAAAAAGTCGCCATCGCCCGCGCCTTAATTCAATCTCCACAGATTTTACTAGCTGACGAACCTACCAGCGGATTAGATGTCATTGCAGCCCAACAAGTAATGGAAATCCTCGCTCAACTGCACCGAGAACAACGAATGACAATAGTTGTAGTATTGCACGACTTGGGAATGGCCACCACTTATCCAGAAAGGGCGATCATCCTTGATGCCGGTCAGATAGTCTATGATGGCAAATGCCACAACCTCTCCGACAAATTTAGCAAATTAACACATCCGAAAATAGCAGTGTGAACTCCTCTCTTCTCCACTCTTCCTCTGTGCCCTCTGCGCCCTCGGCGGTTCATTAAAAAAAAGCCCCTTCACAAAACAAAAAAATAGCTGTACATAAATCTCAAAACACACGCAAATGAGCGAACAAAAATCAAGTAATTTCTCAAAAAATTATGGCTGGATCAAGAACCTTGGTATTGCAGCAGGGTTAATTGTAATTTACGGTTGGGCGCTGCGGGGACTAGAAATTGATGCAGCAACCCTAGCCAGCAGTTGGCCTTACATGATTGATTTTATTTCGCGCTTGTGGCCGCCGAACCTCGAAATTATAGACGTAGCAATTAAGGCTTTAATCGAAACAGTTCAAATGTCACTTTGGGGAACCACAATTGGGGCAGTTATTTCCGTGCCAGTTGCTATTTGCAGCGCCCACAACATAGCACCAACGTGGCTGCAATGGCTGGCTAATTTATTGCAAAATGCGGTGCGTTCTGTTCCTTCAATTGTGCTGGGGTTGCTGTTTGTAGCGGCTACTGGTTTGGGCGCGCCGGCGGGTACTTTGGCCCTGGGAATTTATACGATCGGCTATCTTGCTAAATTTTATCAGGAGGCGATCGAATCGGTAGAAGCGCGATCGATCGAATCCTTGCAAGTGGCAGGTGCATCTTGGCTGCAAGTTGCACAATACGGCATTTTTCCGCAAGTATTACCCCTAGGATTGGGTTATACGCTGTGGATGTTTGAGTATAACATCCGGGCGGCTTCGGTTTTGGGAGTAGTCGGCGCTGGCGGAATTGGCTTTGAATTGGTCAATTATATCAGGTCTTTTGAATACAATAAGGCAACAACAATGATGTTAGTGCTGTTAGTAGTAGTCACGGTGATTGATGTTATTAGCAGCAAATGGCGGCAGCGACTAGAAGCAAAGTAAGCAAATGGTGGCAGAAGACCGGGCGGTTAAAACCGCTTCTATACAGACAAAACCCGCCTGCGCGGGTTGAAGAGTCGATCGCCCGCTACAACTGTACCCGCATATCCTTCTGTAGGGAAACGGCAGTGCCCTGTCTTTATCCTTACCCTACCCGAATATCAGTGTTTTATTGTTTAACAATTACCAAAAAAAGGACACAGCTACACAAAAAAGGACACAGCATTGCTGTGTCCTTACCTGTTTATTGTAGGAACACGGCTTGCCGTGTCCCTAACCGTACCGCCGATATCCCGATTAGGATTCTTGCCGTTTAGAACAAGAACAATTCAGTATTACCGGTCGGTCCCAAATTGACATCGACAGTGGCAAACAAACTGTTACCACCAACCGTAGAACCGTTGCTATCGTAATACAGCTTAGTAGACGCAGACAAACCGTCGTAGATAGCCATGATGGACGGCCCAGTTAAAGTTGCTTCAAACACAGTTACATCAGACACTGTGCTGCTGTAAGCGTAGAAACTCGAACCCAAAGGCCCAGATCCGGTTGTAAAGGCTGCAAAACCAGTTTTGTCGAGGTTAATTACATCATCAGTAATGCTGTAATTGGTAATTACATCTCCGCCGCCAGCAGTAGTTCCGCTGAACACAAACACATCCAAACCAGCACCGCCGTTGAGAACATTGGTTCCCCCACCACCGATTAAAGTGTCATTACCGATGCCGCCGTTGAGAGTATCGCTACCGCCACCGCCGAAGAGGCTGTCATTACCATCGTCGCCGGAAATGCTGTCGTTACCCAAACCGCCGTCGAAAATGTCGGCACCAGAACCGCCGCTGAAGATGTCAGCAAACTCAGTACCAGTGACGCTGTTAGCAGTCGCATCTCCGGTAAACAAGACAGGAGTGGTGAAGTTGTAACCGCCAGCACCTGAACCGAAATTGTTAAAGGCGACGGGGAAAGTGTTCCCAGCAGCAGTTAAATC